>JAFGIH010000765.1 GCA_016929985.1 Thermoleophilia bacterium
CTATCTGGAGGGCCTCCTTCTCTTTCATGTTGGCCATGGCTTCGACTAGTTGGTGCATGTGAGGTTTCCTTTCTGGCGGGTTCCTTTGGACCGGCTGCTTCTACGCCTTTGGTAGCGAGGACGTCAGGTACGGTTGCCCAGCATGTCTTGTCGAAGCCGCTATCCGGCGCACGCCTGTGGACCCGCCTCCGAGGCGCATCTTCGAGTCGCCGGGGCCGACGGCGGCAGCGCCGCCGGCCCCGGCCGTCGTTCAGTTACAAAGCACGGTCCGCGTCTGCGAAGCAGAGATGCGGACACCAAGCACTAGTGCTAGTTGACGACCTTCACGAACTCGAACTGACCACCCGTGACCTTGAACTCGACCATCTGGCCCTGGACACCCATGGACGTCGCTTCCGGCGTGAAGGTCGCGATGCCTTCCAAGGTGACCACGTCTTTCAGGTTGATCATAGCCTCGGCGACGGCAGCCTTGTCGTCAGCGCCACCAGCCTGCTTCATCGCCTCGACCGCTATGCTCACCAGGTCGGCGCCGTAGGCGGCGAAGAAGTCCGGCGGTTGGTTGAACTTCGCCATGTAGCGTCCAAAGAAATCGAGCTGGAGGGCCTTGAGCGGGAAGTCATCGGGCAGCCCTTCCGAGTTCACGGTACCGCCCGAGTCGAGCACCAGCATGCCCTCCACAGCGTCCGGGCCCATGGAAAAGAGGGCCGGGTGTGCTGCGGCCGGGCTACCCTGGATCGGTACGGTCACACCCAGGGCACGCAGGCCTTTGTAGATGGGAGCTGCCCCGAACATGTTTGCCATGACGAAGACCGCGTCCGGTTTGACCTTAGCTATCTCCTCCATCATCCGGTTGAGGATGGGCTGGAAGTCGGTCTGATCGAACCCGAACGTATCCGGCATCTTGGTGAAGGTGAAACCGTTGGCAGGACCGTCGGCGACCAGCACATCCATGCTCTCCTGATGGATGGAAAGGATGTCGCCGATCCCGAGGATGCTCTTCCAACCGTTCTCTTGGATGAGCTTCTTATAGGCGTCAGCATGGACTGGTGGGCCCGCCGACAGCATGGTGCTCCACTGGTATTGAGTGCCCTTGAGTTGGTCGAGCGTGGCCGGACCGCCGCCCGACATCGGCACCTGGGCCTGCTCGGCGATCTGCCGGGCCGGTTCCTGCATGTACTGGGCGAACGGGCCGGCGGTCATGAACACCTTGTCTTCCTGGATCAGCTTGTTGATATTCGCGATGGCGTTGGGCACCTCAGAAGCGTCGTCGTACACGATGAGCTCGATAGGACGGCCGTTGACGCCCCCGTTGGCGTTGACGAAATCGACCTGGCAAGCTGCACCGTTGGCGAAGGAGGTGCCTGGGGCGGCGCTGGAGCCGGTGAGGCTGCTGGAAACGCCGATCTTGATGGGCTCTCCCGTGGCGGGGCCGCCCGCCGTGGTTTCCGTGCTCGGAGCGGCCGTGGTGGCCGGGCCTGCCGTGGTAGCCGGACCCGCCGTGGTAGCCGGAGCGGCTGTGGTAGCCGGAGCCGTGGCTGCCGTAGTCGTGGTTTCCTCGTCTTCGCCGCAAGCCGCCGCCATCATGGCGACCGCTAGGAGCAAGACGAGCAGTCCGATGAGCAGATAGCGCTTCTTCATGTGTTCCTCCCTGTCTTTGCTGACTGAGCGCATTGGCTTCCCTCTCCTTCTCTCTGTCTGCCTACCTGAAAGCGTGACTCAACCCCGGGCTGTCCCCAGATAGCTGGCATGCACGCGTTCATCCGACCTGAGTGCTTCCGCGAGGCCCGACGTGACAACGTATCCGTTCTGCAGGATCACCGCACGATGAGCGAGCGACAACGCCATCTCCGCGCTCTGCTCGACCATCAGCATGGTCAACCCTTCTTTGTTGAGCTTGGCCAGAGCCTCGAAGATGCGCTCGACCAGCAACGGTGCGAGACCCATGGAGGGCTCGTCCAGAAGGAGCAACTGAGGCTTCCCGACGAGCGCCCGGCCGATCGCGAGCATCTGCTGCTCCCCTCCCGAGAGGGTGCCGGCAGGTTGTTTCCGTCGCTCCCCGAGGACGGGGAAGAGTTCGTAGACGTAGGCAATATCGTCCTTGAGCGTCGCCCGCCAGTCCTTGCTGGCGGAGCTCCCCACCACCAGGTTGTCTTCCACCGACAGGTCCCTGAACAGGCGACGGCCCTCGGGCACCTGGCATACCCCACGCGCGGCGATCTTGTCCGGGGCCAGCCGGGTGATATCCACCCCCTGATAGACCACCGAACCGCCCTTCGGGCGGAGCAGGCCGGAGACGGTGTGAAGCAGAGTGCTCTTGCCCGCGCCGTTAGCGCCCAGGACGGCGACCACCTCTCCCTTCGGAACAGAGAAGGAGACGCCGCGCAGGGCCTGGATCGTGCCGTACGAGGTGCTCAGATCCTTGACCACCAGCATATCTTCCGGCTCGGGGCACGTCCCCGAGGTGAGATCGCGGGTCTCGCAGAGATCGCTTCCCCGCTGGTGCTTGACTCCCAGATACGCCTCGATCACCGCCGGGTCCTTCTGCACTTCACTCGGCCGGCCTTCTGCGATGAGACTCCCATAGTCGAGCACGTGTACCCGCTCCGATATCCCCATGACGAGCTCTATGTCATGCTCGACGAGTAGGACGGTGATGCCCGAGGCGTTGATGTTTCGGATCTGCTCGATCAGATGCGCGCGTTCCGCGTCGTTCATGCCGGCCGCGGGCTCGTCCAACAGGAGCAACCGGGGTTCGGACGCGAGAGCGCGGGCGATCTCGACCAAGCGTTGCGACCCATAGGGAAGGCTGGCGGCAGGCAGATAGGCGCTGTCTTGCAGTCCCACCGAGGCAAGCGCCTCCATGGCCCGTTCGCGGGAAGCTTTCTCTTCCTTGCGCTGATGGGGCAACCCAAGCCCTCCGGCCCAGAACCCCGATCGCTCGTGCTGGTGGCAGCCCACCAGCACGTTCTCGAGCACGGTCATGTTCACGTAGATGCGGAGGTTCTGGAAGGTGCGCGCCATGCCCAGACGGGCGGTGTTCGCCGCGGTGGTCTGGCTGACATCCTTGCCGGCGAAACGGACGTAGCCGTTCGTCAGTCTCTGGAGGCGGCTCACCGCATTGAAGAACGTCGTCTTGCCCGCGCCGTTGGGGCCGATCAGGGCGACGATCTCACCCTCGCGGACGTGCAGGGAGACCTTGTCCACCGCTTTGAGGCCGCCGAAGTGGACCGAGAGATCCTCGACCTCGAGCAGGGGTGCGCCGATGGTCTCGGAGACCTTGCCGTGCTCATTGGTGGTGGGTTCAGGAGCTGTCGCCGGCGCCCCGGCCGCGGCGGCCGCCGCTTCCGTCTGTGCCGCTTGGACGGCGTCGGCAGAGAACGCCAGAGGCAGCCCGACCGAAGTCTGGCACTGCCCAGTGGGCTGGTCTTCTTCGGCCGCCGCGAGGCACTCCGCGGGCTCGCTCAGCCGTTCCCGCCGGAAGAAAGCCTTCAGCCGGGCGCGCTGATCCGCCCTCAGCGCGAACCCAGCGGGAAGGAAGATCAGGAGCAGGATCATGATGACCGAGTAGATGACCCCTCGGTACTGGTCCACGCCGGTGAAGCCGTTGATCACCCAGGTCATGACGACGGCGCCGATTACAGAGCCCCAGACCGACCCTCCCCCCAACATCATCATGACGATGGGAAGTATGGCCGTCGTGAACGTGAAACCCCGCGGGTCTACGGCCATGGTCACGAACGCGTAGAGCCCGCCGGCCAACCCGCAGATCACGGCGCTGGTCACGAAGGCCAGGAGCTTCCAGTTCGCCGTGCGCATGCCAAGGCTCGAAGAAGCGATCTCACTGGTGGCGATTGCGCGTAGGGCCCGGCCCGCACGGTACTTGAGAGCGCGGTCGATGAAAAGGACGATGATCACCGCGACGATCCATACCAGGTAGTACTGCCGGAGGTTCGTATTGAGCGCGAATCCGAAGAGGTTGAGCTTGGGGATGGGGGCCAGCCCCGTAGGACCTCCGGTGATGTTACGCAGTTGTATGACCAAGACCAGGAAGATCTGACCCAGCCCGATGGTGGCTAGGGCCAGGTAGAAGTAGCGGAGCTTGAGCACCGGCCGTCCCACAATGAGGGCGATAAGACCCGCCACCACAGCTCCGATGACGAGCGCGGCAAGCGTCGGGACCGGGAGTTTGACGGTGAGCATAGCCGCCGTGTAGGCGCCGATGCCATAGAAGGCTACGTGACCGAAGGAGAGCTGGCCGGCCTGCCCGAGGATGATGACCACGGCGACCGTGAGGATGGTATAGAGACCGCCGGTGGTCATGACCCTGAGTCCGTAGGCGCTGGGGTAGATGTAGGGCCAGGCCAACAGGATCACGACGATGAGCAGCTTGAGCATGAGCCCTCCGCGCCGGAGCCAGGCAAAACGATCGGTGCTCAGCAGGCCGGCTGTCGGGCGCGCCATCAGGCCTCACCTTCGCTGGAGCGGATCCCGAGCAGGCCACTCGGCCGGAAATAGAGGACGAGGATCAGCACGGCGTACGCTATGGCGTCTTGATAGCCCGCGGGGAGAACGCCGGTGACCAGCGACTGGATGATGCCCAGCGCCAGCCCCCCCACCACCGCTCCGCTACTCGAGCCCCAGCCGCCCAGGATGGCAGCCACGAAACCGCTCAGCGCGTAGATCCCTCCGGACAGATAGGAGGTCTGGCTGATCGGGGTCACGGCGATGCCGCCCAGGGCTCCGATGGCAGCAGAGATGGCGAAGGCCAGAATGATCATGCGCCCTGTGTTCACGCCGGAGAGGCTCGCGGCGGCCGGGTCGTTCGCCGTGGCGGTCATCTGCTTCCCGACGCGGGTGAAGTTGGTAAGCGCATAGAGCCCGATGAGGACGAGGATCATGAGCCCAATCACCCAGAGGCTCTGGCGGAACACGTTCACGCCCCCGACATTAATGACCTGGTCGCCGGTGAAGGCGGGAACAGTGTGCCCGTAGCCACCCCAACGGACGAGGGCGAGGTTCTCGAAGAGGATGCTCAGCGCCATCGTCGCGAGGATTATCGAGACGAGAGAGACCTTGACCAGAGGTCTGAGAACAATGAGATACATCAGCACGCCTACGACGGCGACCCCGATGATGCCCAATATTGCCGAGAGCCAGTAGGGCAGACCCAACTCACTGAGGAACGAGTAGGTGAAGAACGCCCCGAACATGACAAAGGCGCCCTGCGCCATGTTGACGATGCGAGAAGTGCGGTAGATCGTGACGTAGCCGAGCGCGATCAGGGCGTAGATGCTGCCCATGGTGACACCAGTCACCAGCAGTTGGATCCACTTGACCACGCACACCCCTTACCATGAGAGGGCGAAGACTACTCAGGTCGTCCGACAGTCACGTAGCGTTCATCGTAATTTAGGCACAGACCCTTGTCAAGTATTCAGCATGACATTTCTCGTTGTCATGTGTTATTGCGCTTGTCGATAGCCAACCA
>JAFGIH010000766.1 GCA_016929985.1 Thermoleophilia bacterium
GACGGTGATCCGCCATCCCATGCCGTACGGAGATCTCGTGGCTCAGCGGGTGCAAAGATTCGCCGTCTTAGAGGATCTCGACCGGAACGAAGCCACGGTGGAGGAGCGAGAAGACTACGAGCCCCACATCCGGCGCGGACTCGTCGTGTGGGCGGGGGTGGATTACGAAGCGATCGTGGCCGAAGCCCAGCAGGATGCCTCCGTGATCATCTGGGATGGGGGCAACAACGACTTCTCGTTCCTACGCTCCGATCTCGAGATAGTGGTGGTGGACCCCATGCGGGCCGGTCACGAGCTGTCCTACCATCCGGGAGAGATGAACCTCCGCAGGGCTGATATCGCGGTGATCAGTAAGGTGAACAGCGCCTTCCCGCACGACGTGGACGCGGTGACGCGAAACATCCAAGAGGTCAACCCGCGGGCCATGATCGTGCAGACAGACACGGTCGTGAGTGCGTCCGATCCAGGGATGATACGGGGCAAGACAGTCCTGGTGGTCGAGGATGGGCCTACGCTCACGCATGGGGGCATGGTGACCGGGGCCGGGGTGGAAGCGGCCAAGCACTTCGAAGCCGAAGCCATCGTGAACCCGCGGCCCTACGTGCAGGGCGAGCTTGCCGAGACGTATGTGAACTTCCCTCACCTTGGGCCGATACTCCCCGCCCTCGGATACTACAAGGAGCAACTTGAGGACCTGGAGGCGACCATCAACGCGGTCCCCGCTGATGTAGTGGTGAGCGCCACACCTTTCTCCCTGGGGAGTCTTCTGGAACTCAACAAGCCTCTGGTACAGATCACCTATGAGCTGTCGGAGCGTGAAGAGCCGCGTCTCTCCGACCTCGTGCGCTCGTTCCTTTGGAAGCAGGGACTCGCCGGGTGACGAGGCGTGTGTTCGGTTTCGGGCTGCGTCTCAGTGGGTAGGAGGGCGGAGGAAAGGTGAACAGAGGAGAGGGAGAGCCAGATGGCCTTCAAGTTGCCCGATCTGCCGTATGAGGCGGCGGCGCTCGAGCCCTACCTTAGCGCGGAGACTATCGAGGTGCACCATGGCAAGCATCATAGGGCCTACGCTGACAACGTCGACTGGGACTTCGCAGCCGCCAATCTCGCAGACTCGCCCTGAAATTTCGAGGTAGGTCGCCCCTTTGGTAGAATCCACTCTGGCCTGACACCTGGTCACGGCCGCGTTCCGCCGTGAGAGGAGTCTCAGGGATGGATTCGAGTGCCTGACGGAGAGAAGATGAGCGTTCGCACCATGCTGGTGCTGACGCTCCCTACCCTGGGCTTCTCTACCGGGCTATCGTTGGTGACCACCTACCTACCGGTCATTCTCGACCGGTACACGCATTCGGCCACTCTCATCGGGTTCGCGATCGGCGGAGAGGGCATATTCTCGTCGCTCATCCCCATCTGGGTCGGAGTGCTCAGCGATCGCATCTGGACCAGACGCTGGGGGCGGCGTTCACCCTTCATGATCTTTGCCGCGCCCTTCATGGCGGCGTCTTTGATGCTGGCTCCGTTCCAGCCGGGATACGTTCCGATAGCCGTGTCCACCTTTGTGTTCTTCGCCGCCTACCATTTCTACACCTCGCCGTATCAGTCGCTCATCGCCGACGTGACCCCCGCGGGTAGCCACGGGAAGGTACAGGGGTACCAGTCGTTCCAGCGCGGCGGGGGGATGTTCATGGGCATGGTGGTAGCGGGCATGCTCTTCTACCGCTGGGAGCCGTTGCCGTTCATCATCTGTAGCGTGATGATCATGGTGTTCACCTATTTCACGGTCGTCAAGATACGGGAGCCCGAACCGGAACGCGCGACGCTCCCTCCCCGCCAAGGTCTGTGGGGTGAGGCCAAGCGCGTGCTTCTCTCGGTGAGAGACGACAAGGCGATCCGGCGTTTCATGGTGGCGGCGTTCCTGTGGGAATCGACGTTGGCGGCGCTCCGGCCGTTCATCATGCTCTACTTCATCAGGACCCTGCATTCCACGGAGCAGGTGGGGGCGCTGCTGCTGGGTCTGGTGGGCGTGACCTATATGGTCGCCGGGATAACCAGCGGGTATCTGGCCGACAAATACGGGCGTCTGCGGGTCATGCGCGTGGGCCTGTGGGTATACCTGGGCGGGTGCCTCCTCGGGACCTTCATAAGCGAGATCAAGTGGGCCTTCATCTTCCTGCCGTTGTTCGGACTGGGCGGATCCATAGTCTTGACCCTGCCGTATGCCATCCTCATACGGCTCATGCCCAAAGAGCATATCGGGCAGTTCACCGGCATGTTCTCCATGATGCGCGGACTCGCCAACATCATCGCGCCCGTTGTGGCGGGCGGCGCCATCGATATCGCGAGTAAGATCTTCCATCCAGGGTTCTACGATGGCAGGCAGTACGCGGCTATCTGGTTGGTCTCGGCTCTCATGATCGGCATCTCGCTGTTCTTCTTCCGGGGGGGTGGGAAGGAAGACATAGTGAACGTTTAGGCCTCCACCAGTGGGGGCATAGGTGGTCAGATGGGCCGTTGCGAGGTGAACACGGCCCTGTGTCGAGGAGGCCGACATGAAGCCGCAGACGGGCACACGCCAGGAAGGACAGGGCACGGCGGAGCAGCAGATCGTCTCCCGAGGGGAGGCCAGGGTCAGGTCAATTGATCCTGTCGATGCAGTCGAGAACAGGGTCGTCGCGAGTCTACGTTCGGCGGCGACCGGTCTGACGGGAAAACAGCTTGAGGCGAGGATGGACGACCCGTCGATAGACGTGGAAAGGATACTGACCGGGCTGGTGGAGCGCAGGGTCGTTCGTCGTCTCAACACGCTGATACCAACTTATACGCTACGCGATCCCAGCGGGAAGGTCGATGCGGAATAGTCTCCGGCGTTTGGGCCGAGGACTATGGCGCGGCATCAAACATGTGGCGGGCGGAGTCTACCGCCACGACGGCCTAGGACTCGCCGCCCAGGTAGCCTACAGTGCTCTCTTCAGTCTCTTTCCGTTTCTGCTCTTCCTGAACGCTCTCGCTACCTTCATCCCCTCGCTGAGACTGAACGACTGGTTGCTCGCGGGTCTGCGGAACCTCATCGATACAGATAGTGAGCTGTACCGCATCGTCGAGGAGAACGTGTTCGGCGAGATCGGCGCGACGAGCGCCACCCTGCTCTCCATCGGCGTGGTGCTGACCCTGTGGAGCGCCTCGGCCGCCGTCATGGTGTTGATCAAGGCGGTCAACAGCGCCTACGGACTCGAGGAGAGGCGCTCCTGGTACAGGAGACGCGGCATGGCGGCCGGCCTCGCGGTGGCGGGTGCCATCCTCATACCGGCGAACATCGTCTTACTGGTCTTCGGCTCGTGGATAGGGAAGGAGATCGGCGAAAGAGCGGGATATGATTCCGCGGCCCACGCACTGTGGACCGGATTACGCTGGCCGGTGGTCATCGTTCTGTTGGTGATGATCATGGGCGGGTTCTTCTACGTGGCGCCAAGCGCTCGTCAGAGATGGTACAGCGTGCTGCCGGGAGCCTTCTTCTCCGTGGCGGGCATCATGCTGGCTTCGGTGGGTCTCTCTTGGTTCGTCAGCCAGAACATCTGGCAGGTCCGTTGGCTCACGTACGGCGCCATCGGCACCGTCATCGTCCTTCTGTTCTGGGCCTTTCTCATCGGACTCATGGTTCTGATCGGAGGGGAGATCAATGCCGCGGTGCGCAGTGCTGTAGAGGGCGGGGAGACGGGGAGCGCTCCGC
>JAFGIH010000767.1 GCA_016929985.1 Thermoleophilia bacterium
CCGAAGTGCTCAATCGCCGTGGAGATGTTCACCTCGCTGCCGATGCTGACAATGCCCCCCTCACCCATGGGCACCTGCGTCCACGCGGGTAGGTTCTGGTTCTGCTCCCCGCAGATGTGGCACAGGATCTGCCCGATGCCCATCTCCAGCACTCTCTGGTGAAACTCCATCTGATACGGGAGCACCACCGTCTCGAAGTGCCGTGGCGAGATGATCTGGTTCGAGGTCAGCGGCTCCCAGACCTGCATGTAGACGCGCCCTGCGCCAAAGGTGTCTATCCAGTGCCGGGCGACGTCCACGAGATGGTCGGTCGCCAGCCGGAGCAGGCGGTCCACCAGAGCGGGCTTCTTGACGAGCCAGCGGCACAACCTGTCGACGCCGCAGATGTTCCCGGCGACGGTGAAGGGGCCTCCGACCACGACCGATGGGGTGATCCCGTGCTCCACCTGAAGGTGCGCGAAGCGCATTGCGGACGGCAGCATGCCGGCGGTCCGTACGTCGGGCAGCGTCAGATCCTCCACCCCCCTCTCCTCCTCGACGGGAAAGCGTGCGATCGAAGGGGCCTGCTGGTATTCGCCGTCGGGCAGCCTGATCTCTCCGCCGAATTCGTAGCCGCCGTAGGAGGCGTAGCCAAAGAACGGCTCGCTGTCGTAGCCGTACTCTTCCTGCGTCCTCAGCTGGGCCTCTAGACTCTTCCCCGGATTGCCATATATCGACGACACCGGGTAGCCGGAGTTCTTGGCGCAGAAGCCGAGGATGAAGTACAGGAGAGGGACGCGATCGAGAGGCTCGCCCCGCCGCAGGGCCTCCAGCCGTTCGGCCGAGGTCATCGACCCAGCGTTGTTCATGCGCGGAGGCTGAGGATCCTGTTGGCCTCCTGGACCGCCTGCCCCGCGTCAGGCGCGTAGCCGTCGGCGCCGTAACTCTCGGCGATACTGCGGCTCAGCGGCGCGCCTCCCACCAGCACGGCCACGTTGTCATCGACGCCCTTGATCATCTCGATGGCCTTCGGCATGGCGAGCATGCTCGTGGTCATGAGGGCGGAAAGAGCTACCACATGGGCGTGGAACCTCTCCTGCTCCTCCGCGAAGCGCTTGAGCTGGACGTCCCTACCCAGGTCGACCACCTCCCAGCTCGCCGCCTCGAACATGACCCGCACCAGGTTCTTGCCTATGTCGTGGATATCGCCTTCCACGGTGCCGATGATCAACCGTCGTCTGTTCTGCGTGTCGCTGCTCTTGATGTGGGGCCGGAGGATGTCGAGGCCCGCGTAGAGGGCGTCGGCGCAGAGGAGGAGCTCGGGAACGAAGTAGACATGCGTGGTGTACAGCTCGCCCACCTTCTCCATCGCGGCGGTGAGTCCGTTGGCTATCGCGAAGTAGGCGTCCACCCCCTCGTCCACCGCCGTCTGGCTGAGCTCCCTCGCGGTGTCTTCGTCCATGCTCACCACCGCTTCGTAGAGCCCCGATATGAGCTGCTGGGTTCTCTCGTCTGTTGCCATGGAGTCTTCTCCCGTCCGGATCAGAACCAGCCGAAATCGTTCACGGCCTGAGTCATCGCTCTGACGTTCTCCACCGGCGCCATGGGCGGCAGGTCACAGCCGGGAGAGAAGATGTAGCCGGCCTTGAGCTTCTTGCCGGCCTCGACCGTCTTTCTCACCGCGTCGTACACCTCTTGAGGTCCGGCGGTCTGGATGATGGCCGGGTCGACATTGCCCAGGATGATGTCGTTGGGGAAGCACTCCGCGGCTTTTTCGAGACTGATCTCCGCCCCCACCCCGATGATGCCCGGGTCGCCAAATACCACCTCGGCCCAGTAGGGCAGGTTGTCGTTCTGCTCGCCGCAGATGTGGGCATAGGTCGTCTTGTACCCCAGCTCCCTCAGCATCGCCTGGCCCTTCTTGGCGTCGGGGAGGGCGAACTCTCGGAACTGCTTCGCCGAGATGAGCTGGTTGGAGGTCATGGCGCCCCCTCCCGAGCCGAGCACCCCTTCGATGCCCAGCGCCTCCTTCTGGGCCGGTAGCGAGGCGAGGCTCCACTCGGAGACTCTGTCTATCAGGTCGTGAGCGAGATCCGGCTTCTTCACCAACCACTTCAAGAACCTCTCCAGCCCCACGATCTGACAGGCCAGGTTGAAGGCCATGCCGGCGCCGATGAAGGCGTTGAACGGCTCGTTGTCCAGCCTCTCGCGACGGGCGATCTCGCCGAACTGCCTCATCATGGGATTGAAGCCCGAGTCCGGGCCGGGCCATGTGAGGTTGTAGATATCCTCGTCTTTGTCCAGCGGGTGGCGGGTCACCACCGGCGCCTGGTCGTACTCTCCGGTCGGCATGCGCACCTCACCGCCGAACTCCCATGCGCCCATGGCCGCGTAGACCATCCGCGGTACGAACACCCAGCCGAAGTCCCGGGCGGTCTTCCGGAGTGATTCGTAGAGTCCCTGGGGATTCGTATAGGCGTCGACGATGGACAGGCCGTTGTAGCGGACGGCGAACCCGTTGGGGACGAACGGCCAGAGGGGGACCCTGTCCGGGGTCTGACGGCTCAGAAGCGCCTCTACCCGCTCTCTCTCCGTCATCACGCCGTCGCTCTTCACGTCGACCTCCGTCGGGGAGCAGTCCTCATGCGAGCCTCCTTCCCCGTTGTTCTCCCTTAGACAATGTATCTTACAGGCGCCTCGCCACGAGGGATAGGGAAGCTCCGGGCGGGCTCGCACGCGTCAGAGCCGTGTGCTCGGACTGGCTGAAAGGCCCGCCCACGCGGCGTCCTATCTCCTCGGGTGCGCTCGCTTCGTGGTGCTCCGGCTGGTTCTGGTCTGGATGTTGCCGACTACAAGCGTCATCTGGAGCAGAAGTACCTGTGAAGGTGCTGCTCGACACCAACGTCGTGCTTGACCAACTCCTCGCCCGAGAGCCCCATGTGGGTCCGGCGGAGCAGGTGATGAGCTTGGTGGACGCTGGTCGTTTGGAAGGCTTGATCTGCTCCACGACTGTGACCATCCTCTACTACTTGGCGTCCAAGGCGGCGAGTGCCGTGGCCGCGGAATACGAGCAGGTTCTTCTGCGACCCCGGTTCGGTCTGGACCCTGGCTCCGTCGCTGCCCTGATCGGCTACATCGATGTCACCGGCGACAAGGTCGCGGCCACGCCTCTTGGTATGCGACTGCCCGACCCTGACGACGACCCATTTCTGGAAGTAGCGGTGGCGTCTGATGCCGAGCACCTCTTCACGGGCAACCTTGTGCACTTTCCTTCGGAGGTGTGCGCGGGCGTTTCTGTCATCTCACCGGCGGCGTTCGTTGAGGCCTATCGGTTGGCGGAGCGCTCGGGAAACACCTAACACGCCACCCAGCATGGCCGTGCTTCGGCGGTTCTGGTGAGTGCAGGCGCCTACGAGAGGACCCAGCGCGAGCTCGAGATCCTGCGAATCCTGGCCCAGGGCGAAGCCGACATCGCGGCAGGAGTCGGCCATGATCTGGACGCCGTGATGGCAGAAGCTGACGAGCTACTGGAGCCTTCGTGATCTTCAGGCTCACGCCCCCCGCACGGGCGCAGCTTCTCGCAGCTGTGGCATACATCAGTGCTGAGCGACCCGCGGCGGCACGCGACTTCAGGATGCGAGTGGATGGTGCGCTGCGTCAGCTCTTGGTTTCCGCGAGCCATCTGAACCCGCGGGTGCCTAACAGGCGCGGCGGACGCGCCAAGGCGCGAGACCGATGTACGGAGGGCCGGCGATGCAGGTCTCTATAGGCGACTTCGCCGGCGACTTCTCCCGTGTGCACGGGAATGGCAGGTGTCATCCGAGGACACCATCGGCGTCGGCCGGCTGAGCCAGAACGATACGACGTGGCCAAACGCGGCTGTCAATGGCGGACTCTTCGCGCTCGTCGACCCGGCGGCGTCGCGACGAGAGGTCATCGGCGGACCGCGAGTGTCCGCGCGTCAGTCCTCTCCCAACAGTTGTGCTTCGTCTCTCGCAAGCGCCG
>JAFGIH010000768.1 GCA_016929985.1 Thermoleophilia bacterium
ATGTCTGCCGAAGATCTTGTAGAGTCTTCTGACCTCTATTTTGGTCATGGTCTATTCCTCATGGTCGACGTCCAGTCCCGTGGGTCCAAGCGCCGCTGAACCGCGACGGCCCGCCCTGCGAAATATTGATGTGTCTTCTGGGTGCTGTTGTGCGGATGTCCCAGGGCGTCGCAGCGCGGAAAGCGTGGCAGTTGCCCTGGCGAAAGAGGACTGGGCAGTCACACTCTGAGGCGTGTCAGAGAATCAACCACAGCCGTCTGAACCGGCTTACCCAGTCCTTGGTGTGGTTGGGGCGATACTCCAGTCTCTCTACCTGGATGGTGGGTCCGACAGATAGGACTTAAGGAATCTCCTTGTCGTTTTCCATGCGAGGAGTATACCCGAATGGCTCAGTTCAGACACTTCGGCCGGTTTGGACCCACCAGATGATGGGCGCTCATCGGCGTCTGCAGCTGCCCGCGCGACGGTGGAATCAGTACGTTTGTTTCATCTCGAAGAAGCTAACATAGACGCCTTGACAGGTCGTCGACCTGCGCATCAAGTACCACAGTCACCTTTCGACCAGATCGAGAGGAGTGTCGTGAAGGGTGTACGGACCGGTGTGATGACGAGTGCGGCTCAGTCGAAGTGTTGGGGCAGGCGTGGCGCCGTGCGCTTTGCACTGGTGTTGGTCGTCGTCGGGTTGGCGACGCTGGGTTGCGGAAAGAGTGGCGACGGGGTGGTCGGGAACGGCGCCCCGGTCGTCGTCGCCGATACCACTTTCATGGCCGACATAGTGCAGAACGTGGCTGGAGAGAGCTTCAGGGTTGTCTCTCTGGTTCCTTCGGGGGCCGACCCGCACTCTTTTGAGCCGACTCCGCAGGACGCCGAGTCGGTCGCCGAATGCGAGGCCGTGGTCATCAACGTCACGGGGTTGGTGCCGCAACTCGACGACCTGATTTCTGCGGTCGGCGACAGCGGCGTCACAGTCATCGAGGCCGCCGCCGGCTTGGCCGGGGCGCCCGACGACCCGCACCTCTGGCTCGACCCCATCATGGTGGTCACCTATGTCGCCAATATCGCGGAGGGTCTTGCCGAATTGGACCCCGCGGGTGCGGACTCCTATCGTTCGCGGGCCGGGGCATACACGACGCAACTGCGCGAGCTCGATTCCTGGATAGCCGACCAGGTATCGGTTCTGCCTCCAGAGCGGAGACTGCTGGTCACCAATCACAAGAGTCTGAGTTACTTTGCCGGACGTTACGGGTTCCGTGTAGTGGGCGCTCTGTTCCCGACGGTGAGCGGTCAGGGGACGCCGTCCGCGCAGGAGGTGGTGGCGCTTGTGAACGACATCAAGAATAGCCACGCTCCGGCCATCTTCCTTGAGACCGGCAGCAACACCGATCTGGCCCGCCAAGTGGCCAAGGAGACCGGCGCGGCTGTGGTGGACGATCTATACATAGCGTCGCTGGGAGACGAAGCATCGACATACGTCGAGATGATGCGTCGCAACGTGACCCTGATCGTAGACGCTCTCAAATGAGCGACCTCCTCGAACTCCGTGGCGTAAGCGTCTGTTATGGCGGGCGAACGGCGCTTGACTCGGTGTCGCTCTTCGTCCCGCACGGCGGGCAGGTGGCGGTGGTGGGTCCCAACGGGGCGGGCAAATCCACGCTCTTCAAGGCGATGATGGGCTTGGTGCCCCTGAGCAGCGGAGAGATGCTCATACACGGACGTCCGGCCTCCGAATACCGCGATCCGGTCGCCTACGTGCCGCAGAGGGAGGAGGTCGACTGGCGCTTTCCGGTGACCGTGTTCGATGTGGTCGCTATGGGGCGCTACGGGCGCGGACGCTGGCTGAAGAGGCTCTCAGAGGGCGATCGGGAGGTGGTGAGGCGGAGCCTCGAACGCCTTGCGATCAGCGGTCTTGCCCAACGGCCTATCGGGGAACTCTCGGGGGGGCAGCAGCAGAGGGTGTTTCTGGCCCGAGCACTCGCGCAGGAGCCGCACGTGCTGCTTCTCGACGAGCCCTTCACGGGGGTGGATATCGGCACGCGGGAAGCGACTCTCGAGCTGCTGCAGAACCTGCGGGCGCATTCGGTGACCGTGTTGGTCTCAACGCACGATCTGGATCTTGCGGCGGGAAGATTCGACCAGGTGGTGCTGCTGAACGGCCGCCTCATCAGTGCCGGAGTACCCAAGGAGGTCTTCACCGAGGAGCATCTGCATGAGGCCTTCGGCGGGCAGATGGTCGTTGTGGATGGCAAGGTGATAGTCGTCGACCAGTGCTGCGGTGGTCACGGCCCGGTGGGGGGCATCGACACCTGCGAATGCGACACATGCAAGGTCAGCGATACGGGGAGCAGCGGGCCATGAGTTGGCTGACCGATCCGTTCGCCATGGGTTTCATGCAGCGGGCTCTGGTGGCTTCCATCATCGTGGGGGTGGTGTGCGCGATCATAGGCTGCTATATCGTCCTGCGTTCGATGGCCTTTCTGGGAGATGCTCTTGCCCATGCCATCCTGCCGGGGGTGGCGGTCGCGTACCTCGCCGGAGCCAATCTTCTGGCGGGGGCGCTTATCGCGGGTGTGATCGTGGCCGTGGGCATCAGTTACGTCTCGCGGGCCGGAACGATCAAGGAGGATACGGCCATCGGTATCTTCTTCGCCGCCGCCCTGGCCTTGGGGGTGGTCCTTATCAGCACCATGGACACCTATGCGCTCGATCTGACGCACGTGCTCTTCGGGAATGTCTTGGGTGTCGGCACCGTGGATCTCTGGATCACCGCCGGGCTGGCGGTCGCAGTGCTCGTGGCGATCGGCCTACTCTACAAGCGGCTGCTGGTTGTGTCTTTCGACCCCATCCTTGGGCAGACCCTGGGACTTCGAACCAACCTACTGCGCACCGGCCTCTTCTTGATGTTGGCCGCGACTATCGTCGTGTCGCTCAGGACGGTGGGGGTGGCACTCGTCGCGGCCATGTTGGTGACTCCACCGGCGGCCGCATATCTTCTTACGCGTAGGCTGCCGGCCATGATGGCGGTCTCGGCACTCATTGGCATCGTGTCGGCCATCGGGGGTCTGTACGTGAGCTATTACCTCAACGTGGCGTCGGGTGGTGCGATGGTCCTAGTGGCCACGGGGATTTTTCTGGTGGCCTTTCTGTTCGCTCCCGGGAGAGGGGTACTGTGGCGGCTCCGGCGTCCCCGGAGCGCTAAAGCCAGCTGATCAATCCGGTGCCGAGGTCATACCAAGCTCCCATGACCGTCAATCGGCGGTCGGCTATGCTGTGACGCACCACCGGGCTGGCCAGTACGGCCTCTATCTGCCCCGCCACGTTCAACCGGGCGCTGGTGTCGATCAGCTCGTCGGCGGCACGGCATTCCGCACGGGCCGCCTCGACTGCCGGCCTGACGGCCCGAAGGACACTGTCGGAAGCACCCTCCAACTCATCAGGCCCGCAAGAGCAGGCGCTGGTGATTGCTCCACAGTCACTGTGGCCCAGAACCAGGATGAGGGCCACCGCAAGGTGCTCCACCGCGTAGTCGAGACTGCTCAAGACCGTCTCGTCGGCAACGTTGCCGGCTACCCTCACAACGAAAAGCTCACCCAGGCCCTGATCGAAGACGAGCTCGGGGCTGACACGTGAGTCGGAGCACGTGAGCACCGCCACCGCGGGGTGCTGTCCGCGCGCCAGAGCGGCGCGGGTCTCGGGGTCAACGGCTGCGAGGCGAGGCCCGCCCGCTGCGAAACGCGCGTTGCCCTCCGTGAGTCTGGCCAGAATCTCGCTCACCGGTTCGCGGGATCGCATCACTCTGCGAGTGGACATCGTCGTGGTGGCTCCTTGTCGGATGCGGCGCCGGCACTTGGTCGCGCCGGCGCCGCGTGGTCGTTAGAAACCTGAAATGCCGCCGAGGAAGTCGTAGCTCATCTTCTTGTTGAGGGCTTGGGTGGCCGTGAACAAGCGCTTGAAGCGAGCCTCTTCGGCCGAGGTGAGCTCCTCGATGGGTATGAGATTGGAAGGTTTGCGGCCCTCCTCGATGGCGACGGCCTGCCGGCGCAGCCGCACTCGCATGAGAGTCTCATAGTCGGGGCCAAGCTCTTCGTATGATTCCCGGCTAAGGACGCCTCTGTCTCTCAGCTCGGCGAGCCGGTCGAGTGTGTTGGTCGAATCAATGCGGTGTTTCAGGGAGTAGAGACGGGCGAAGTTCACAACGGGCAGCAGCGACTCCTTGAGGCTGAGTGTCTTGGGTCCCTCGGCGCCCGACGTCGTCTGGATGTTGCCGAGGAGCGTGAGCGGCGGCTTGTAGAGAAGCG
>JAFGIH010000769.1 GCA_016929985.1 Thermoleophilia bacterium
ATCGAGGTGGACGCCGATATCAACGACCCGGTCTTCGCGCAGGTCGTAGCCGACGCCCTGGCCCGAGCCTTCGACGACGCGGCGGTGCTCAAGGAACCGGAGGCGCTCAAGGAGGCCCAGATCTAGTGGACACGGTTCAGTTCGTCGACCAGACCATCCGCGACGCCCAGCAGAGCCTCTGGGGCAACATGATGCGCACCGAGCACATCCTCCCCATCGCGGAGACGATGGACACGGTCGGATATAGGGCCATCGCGACCGTGGGCTCGCAGGCCTTCACCGTCGCGGTACGCAACCTCGGCGAGGATCCCTGGGAGAGGATCCGCCTACTCTCCGAGCTCATGCCGGTCACCCCCCTGCGCGGGTCGTACCAGACCGCGAGTCTCTCCTCCTTCGATCTGAGCACACCGCGGGACATCATCTCGCTCTGGATCAAGCGGTCGGTGGCCAACGGCATCAGGAGCTTCTGGATCTGCGACTACCAGGAGAACATGGAGCGGTTCCGCTACTTCGCGCAGATCGCCAAGGCCGAAGGAGCCGAGATCGTGACCTCGCTCATGTATACGAGCAGCCCCCTCCACACCGACGAGCACTGGGTGGCCAAGACCCGTCTCATCGCCGACTCGAAGGATTGCATAGACCGCATCATGATCTCCGACGAATCGGGCATCATCACACCCGAGCGCACCCGGGAGCTGGTATCCCTCGTGCAGCGCAACTGTGAGGGGATCCCCCTGGAGTTCCACGGCCACTGCAATTCGGGGTTGGCCCCGCTCTGTTACCTGGCGGCTATCCAGGCCGGTGTCACCACCGTCCATACGGCAGTCGCGCCCCTGGCCAACGGCACGTCGTTGCCGGCCACCGAGACCGTGCTCAAGAACATGCGCCGCCTGGGCTACGAGTCCGACTTGGATGAGGATGCTCTCGCCACGGTCTCGGCCCATTTCCGGCAGATCGCGGAGAGAGAAGGGCTGCCCACCGGCAGGCCGATGGAATACGACCTCTTTCACTTCGAGCACCAGGTGCCGGGCGGGATGGTCACGAACTTCACCAGGCAGCTCCGCGAGATAAAGATGGAGCATCGTCTGGACGAGATCCTCGAAGAGGCCATGCGGGTGCGCCGCGAGTACGGGTACCCGGTGATGGCCACGCCTTACTCGCAGATCGTGGGGGTGCAGGCCTTCGAGAACGTGGTCTCGGGTGAGCGCTACAAACACGTCACCGACGAATCCATCAAGTACCTCCTGGGTTACTACGGCGAACCTGCCTATCCGCTCGATCAAGACCTCCTGGACCGGGTGATGAGCCTGCCGCGCACCAAAGAACTCCTCGACTGGAAGCCCGAGGGGTATTTGAAGTCGGTCGAGGAGATCCGGCGGGAGCTGGGACCCGACCTCACCGATGACGACCTGCTACTCAAGGTCCTCATACCGGGGAGGCCTGCGACGCCGAAGAGCGGCCCGGCTGCTGCTGCTGGCGCCGCGGGCGCGGACGGCGGCGGCGCCTCAGCCGGCGCCGCGCCTTCTGGGGCCCCGCCGGCCGCAAGTCTGGCCGCCGCGCCGGACCTCGCCGCCGCCCGATACTTCACGGTGGAGGTAGATGGCGAGATCTTCAACGTCAAGATCTCCCCCACAGTCGGTGACGGCGACTGTGGCGCCGTCACGGTCGGCGGAGGCGCCGGCGAAGCCGCGCCGCCCCGCGCAGCCCGCGAAACCCCCGAGGGCGCCATCATAGCCGGCGCGCCCGGGCTCGTGCTGTCCATCCTGGTGCACGAGGGCGAATCAGTGGCCCAGGGCGACGAAGTCGCCCTGATGGAGGTCATGAAGATGCGCCGGTACATCGTGTCTTCGCGGCCGGGAGTGGTGAAGGAGGTCTGGGCGCAGGAGGGCCAGATGCTCGAAGCCGACGACGTCCTCCTGGTGGTCGGCTGAGATGGTGAACTGACAAGGCGGGCTGAGATGATCCACAAGATCCTCATCGCCAATCGCGGAGAGATCGCCGTCCGGGTGATACGGGCCTGCCGCGAGCTGGGCATTCAGTCCGTCGCGGTCTTCTCCGAGGCCGACCGGGAGGCGCTCTACACCAAGCTGGCCGACGAGGCTGTGCTCATCGGCCCGGCGCCGGCCTCGCAGAGTTACCTCGATGTCGAGAAGATCATCGGCACGACCGAGCAGTGCGGCGTCGACGCCATCCACCCGGGATACGGGTTCCTGGCCGAGAATCCGGGCTTCGCGGCCGCCTGCGAGAGCAGGGGGATCAAGTTCATCGGCCCGTCGAGCAGGGTGCTGGCGCTCATGGGCGACAAGGCCGCAGCCCGCCGGGAGATGATTGCTGCCGGCGTGCCGGTAGTCCCCGGCAGCAGCGAGTGCGTCTCCGACCCCGAGAACGCGAGGGCCATCGCCCGCGAGATCGGTTACCCGGTAATCATCAAACCGTCCGGGGGCGGGGGCGGAATCGGCATGACCATCGCCGGCGGGGAGGACGAGCTGTCCAAGGCTCTCGGGTCGGCCCAGGCGGTAGCCAGGAACGCCTTCGGCATCGGGGATGTGTATCTGGAGAGGTATCTGCCCGATCCCCGCCACATCGAGTTCCAGATCGTCGCCGATTCGCAGGGCAACGTCGTACATCTGGGCGAGCGGGAGTGCTCCATCCAACGCAGGCATCAGAAGCTCATCGAGGAATCCCCGTCGCCTGCGCTCGACGCCGAGGCGCGGGAACGGATGGGCAGAGTGGCTGTGGCCGCCGCGCGTTCGGTGGGCTACGAGGGCGCGGGCACCGTGGAGTTCCTCTGGTCGGGCGGTGAGTTCTACTTCATGGAAGTGAACGCCCGCGTGCAGGTGGAGCATCCCGTGACGGAGATGGTGACCGGCATCGACATCGTCAAGGAGCAGATCCGCGTCGCCTCCGGCCTGCCTCTGAGCTTCTCCCAAGACCAGGTCACCATGAACGGCTGGGCCATCGAGTGCCGCATCAACGCCGAAGATCCCACCAACGACTTCGTGCCTGCTCCAGGCGCCATCCGCGGATACCTCCCCCCGGGCGGCGCCGGGGTGCGAGTAGACAGCGGGGTCTACGATTCGTACACCATCCCCCCCTTCTACGATTCCCTCATCGCGAAGCTGATCGTCTGGGGCCGGGACAGGAACGAGGCCATC
>JAFGIH010000770.1 GCA_016929985.1 Thermoleophilia bacterium
AGGCCGTGGACCATACCGTCAACAAGGTGTGGAAGCCCACCGAGATGGAGAAGGCCTTCCGGGTCTACGAGAACGGCGCCGAGGGAGGCTGGTGGGGCTACTCGGTGGACGCCGGCGACTTCGAGCAGCTCAGCAGCCACATGAGAGGGCTCGGCGCCAAGATCCGTTACGACTACGTCCAATCGTACTGCGATGCCAGAGGTCTCGACCCGGGCGACCTCACCGAAGACGAGTGGAACGCCATCGGCGACGAGGGGATCGAGCACGTCAAGCGGCAGTTCGACGAGCGGATCGCCCGCAAGGCCGACATCGCGAAGATACAGGCCGACACCCTGGACCTCATGGAGTTGTTCCGCGAGAAGGGCCTCCTGGAGCGCGGCTACTCCAATCCCATGTATTCCGGGCACGACGACCTGGAGATGCTCATGAACCGCCTGGGCAACATGGTCGAGACGGTCAAACGCGACGCGGGGCGGTTCGAACTGGTGGATGTCACCGACTACGACGTCGCCGACCCCAAGGACCGGGACGGGTTGCTGCCCCGCCAGTGGGTAGCCGATCTCATCTTCGAGTGGTACAACAACGGCCAAGAAGCCTACCAGGCCAAGCTGGCCGAGCTGGGTCTGGTGGATCTCAGCACTCCGTCGGCCGCGACGGTTGAAGGGGGCCACTGGCAGCTGGCCGAAACGCGGATCGACTCCGCGGACTACGCGCAGGAATTCACCGGCTGCGGCTCGCCGATAACGTGGGCCGACGAAGACAAGAAGCTGTTCGCCAGCTTCAATACCAGCATCCGCGTAGCCGTCGCCGCGAACAGTCTGGAGATGTACTACGAGACCGTGGACTGCTATGACACCGACGAAGGGCCCTATCCGTCGAGTGCCAACCTCTACGCCAAGAAGTGCGAGTGGACTCCGTTCCCCGACAAGATCGTGCCCGGAGAGACGTACAGGATCACGGTGCGCGCCTATGTAACCGCCGACGGAGGCACCAATGCGATCAACGGCAAGGTCGCCAACTTCAGCATCCAGGACCTGCTGGGGGATGTGACCGGAGCATCCGGGGCGGGGGAGGGCGTGTCGGTCACTGCACCGGTCCTGGCCAAGGGTGAGCAGGCGGCCGGCAAAGAGACGGTGGAGGTGTTCGAGATCAGCTTGGGCGTGTCCCAAGACCCTGGCGCGATAGGCGTATTCCGTGCCCGCGTCAGTTCCGGCGCCTCCCCTGGGGCCTGGGGGGAGATTCTCTACATCTACAAATGGGTCGAGCCGGCCGGCGCCTCAGGAGCGTAAGGGACCGGCGGCGGCAGATAGCCTTCCCGGGTGCGGGTCGGGGCCTTTCAGACCTCTCGGTTCCTCAGACCGGCAGCAGCTCGAAGCCCTGCTCGGCGAAATGACCGTCGAAGGTGAAGACCCGGCGTAGACCGAGCCTGCGCATCACAGCGAAGGAAGCGCAGTCGACGAGTGCGAGGTCGCGCCGTCGGGCGGCGAGTAGGCCCGCTGTCGCCTCGCGATGCAGTGATTCGTCGACCCAGACCACGTTCACCCACGGCAGGACATACGTCGTCAAAGCGTCTACCGCGTCGACGCCGAGCCGCCTCTGGAGTAGCGCGGTCAACTCGACCAGCACGTAGCTACTGGTGTGCAGCGAGGACTCCGAGCGGAGCAGGGACTCCCAGGCCCGGCCGGCCGCGTCGTGGCGGACGTCGTCCCGGTGGAATACCGCGAACAACCCAGAAGTGTCGAGGAAGACGCCTTCGATCTTCACGATGCGAGTCTGCCGGAGCAGATGGGCTTCACCAGGGACGGGCTCACTGGTCCGAATCCGCGATCGCCGAATACGCTTCTTCAAGGTAGTCGTCATGCCGGTCGGCGATGTCGCTCAGACCACAACTGAACCGGCCGACGATCTCGAGGGCCGACATCCGGGTGGAGGCCACGGAGGGAGCCGCCTCTTGCTCGAGAAATCGGTCGACGCTACGCCTGATGACCTCGGCGGTCGATACACCCGACCGGCGCGCGGCTTCGCGCACGCCCCGACTCTGCTCTTCAGTCAGCTGTATCTGGGTGCGGATCACCCCGTCCTCCCCAATGCCATGACTCGAATGATTACAGTGTAATCGCTATTGATGTAAACGATAACACAGTCGGAGGTTTTCCGGGGTGGCGCATGCCACCCCGGCGCCGCTTCCCCAATGAAATCGAGAGTGCCTCGGCCGGCCCGCCCTTACAGCTGCGAGGCCGCCCCAAGCGCGCTCCGCATGCAGGTCTGGATGCTCCCCACCTCGGTGCAGTCGCCGATCATGAAGAAGCGATCGGCCGAGCCGTGGAACTCCAGGGCCTCGTCGTACAGGGGCCTCATGCCACCCGACAGCACCACGTCGTCGCACTCGATGGTGTGCTCGGCGCCGTCGGCGTCGCGGTAGGTCACCTTGCCCTTCTCGATGGCCGTCGTGGCCGCATGGGTGATGAAGCTGAAGCCCTCGAGCTGCTGCCAGGCGTGCCGCACCATCTCCACGTAGTGGATGGGCGTGGCGTCGTAAGCCAGGCGGTCCTGCCTGGTGAGCACCACCACTTCGTGACCGTTCTCAGCCAGGTACATGCCGGTCTCCGTACCGGTCTCCGAGCCGCCCACCACGACCACCTTCTTGCCCAGCGACTCGTGGTCGCCGTACACACTGATGGGTGAGCGCACGAAGTCCGCGCCGGCCCCAGGTATGGCCGGGATGTTGGGCGCCGCGCCCGCGCCCACCAGCACCGCGTCGTAACCGCCCTCGCGGATCAGGTCGGGAGTGGCCTCGGTGTTCAGAAGCACCTTCACGCCCCGCTTGTACAGCTGGCGGGCCAGGTAATTCTTGAAGTTGCGCACCGGCCACTTTCCCGCTGAGTGGTCGGCGATGCGCAGCTGGCCCCCAAGAGACGCGCTCTTCTCGTAGAGGGTGACATCATGGCCCCGCTCGGTCGCCACCAGGGCAGCCTTCATGCCCGCCGGGCCGCCGCCCACCACGGCCACCTTGAGCTTCTGCTTGGACGGCGGCGCCATGAGGTGCATGCGGGTAGCCAGCCCCATCTCCGGGTTGACCGAGCAGACGCTCAGCCAGTGCCCCTCGAGAGAGGGCACGTGGCACTTGTTGCAGCGTATGCAGGGGACGATGTCGTCGGGCCGCCCCTGCCAGATCTTCTCGTAGTAGTGCGGGTCGCAGATGAACGGCCTCGCCATGCCTATGAGGTCGGCCTTCCCGGTGCGGATGTACTCATCCATGTCGTCGGGGTCCTGGAAGCCGCCGATGGGCTCCACCACGACCTTGGCCCCGCTCTCCTTGACAGCGGCCGCGTACGGCAGCGTCATGGGCGCATGGTCCACCGAGTTGTATCCGATGGGATGTGACAGGTCGGCGTTGGGCGCCCGCACCTGCAGGATATCGACGGCCCCCTCACACATCTTGGCGAGCGTGATGGTCTCGTCGAGGGTGGTGCCGCCCTCCTCTTCACCGCTGATCTGGATCTCCACCAGGAAATCCTCGCCGCACACCTCTTTGATGCGCCGGCAGATGGCCAGAGGGAAGCGGGCCCGGTTCTCGATGCCGCCCCCGTACTGGTCGGTGCGGACATTGGTGATGGGCGAGAGGAACTGGCCCGGCATGGTAAGTCGGTACGACATGTGCAACGTGCACATGTCGAAGTCCAGGCTCTGGTAGAACTTGCACTTCTGCGCGATATCGTCGGCCATCTGGCGCATGGTCTCTTCGGTCATGGCCCTAGCCGGGCCGTGGTCGTTCTTGAACAGCTTGGCCACCACCCGGGACATGCCCGCAATGTCGGTCATGTCCACCTTGAACGCAGGGTCCAGCGGAGGCGAGTCGACGATCTCGTAGCCCTTGGGGCCGAACTCCATCAGAGCCAGACACATCTTGGCGCCGTAGAAATGCACCGCCGCGGAGAGCTGACACAGGTAGTTGTGGACGCTCGGGTCCTCGAGGTCGTACATGGGGAAGCGCTTGCCGTCAGGGTTGAAGGCAATGCGTTGCTCCTGGTTCGCCCAGTCGGCGAACTGCACGATGCCGGCCCCGTTTCGGGCCAGTCCGGCGAGGTGCTCGATCACTTGGTCGTTGGGGAAGGTCTCCGGACCCTG
>JAFGIH010000771.1 GCA_016929985.1 Thermoleophilia bacterium
CTCCAGGGCTGTGAGCGCACCCAGGCGGCGCTCGCGGGTACGCTCCTCACGCAGGCGCTCGTGCGCAAGCGCGAGCGCCGCGTTACGGTCGGCCATCTGTTGTAGCCTGCGCTTGTCCCCCCGCTCCGCCTGTCTGACGTCCACCTTGGCGCCCCGCAGTTCCTTCAAGAAGGCCGCCAACCGAGAGGTCTCGCGCACGTCCGCCGGCACGATGAGCTCCGCCGGTACCGTGGGTGACGAGCCGTAGTATTCGGCGACGAACCGCTCGAACACCTCCTGGGCTCCCGCTCCCGCCACGTTCACGAAGGTGAGACTCCGCCGGTCGGCCAGCTTCCCGTCGCGGGTGATGAACAGCTGCACGTTCGCGCCCCAGTCGTCCACCGCAAGCCCCGCGATATCCGCCGCTCCCCGCGAGCGCGACTCGATCTGTTGTCCCTCGAGAACGTGCCTCAGTGCCTCCAGCCGGTCGCGCAACACTGCGGCGCTCTCGTAGTCGTGGTTGGCCGCCGCTTCCTGCATCGACCGTTCCAAACGAGCCAGCACCTTGTTCTCCCGCCCGCTCAGGAAGTCGATCACCTGGTCGATGACGGCCCGGTACTCGCTCGGGGTGACTGTGCCGAGACAGGGTCCCGGGCAGCGCCCGATGTGATACTGCAGACAGGGCGACCCCGACCTCCTCCCCGGCCGATGGCCGTTGCATGTACGGAGTGGAAAGACTTTTCCCAGCGCATCCAAGGTCTCCCGGACCTTCGAAGCATTGGAGAAGGGTCCAAAGTACAAGTTGCCCCGCCGGTGCTGCTGACGCGTGAACACCACCCGGGGAAACTCATCCTGCATGGTGATCATGATGTAGGGGTACGATTTGTCGTCACGCAGGCGGATGTTGAACGGCGAGTGGTGCTGCTTGATGAGGTTGTTTTCGAGCAGAAGCGCCTCCACCTCGTTGCCGGTGACGATCCACTCGACCGAGGCGGCCTTCCCCAACATCTCGTTGACCTTGACCGGCTGCCGGCCTGCTTTGTCTCCGTCTAGGCCGGGGAGATAGCTCGCGAGCCGCTTTCGCAACGAAAGAGCTTTGCCCACGTAAAGGACGTCCCCTGAGCCGTCTCGGTAGAGATACACGCCGGGTAGATCGGGGGCGTTCTTGATCTGCTGTCTGAGCTCTTCGGTGGTGCTCATATCTGTAGCCGGAGTCGTCCGGCCCCACCATTGCGCGGGGCTCCGCCGGCGCGCTCAAGTGTACCCCACCCTGTGGTACTCTCGCGCCTGTGTATGCGGACTGGAGGTGGACGTGGGGCCGGTAGGACTACCAGCAGAAGAACGTCGAATGATCATCGATCTGCTGAGGCAGATACGCGAGCGGTCTCTGACCCCCGAGCGGATCCGGCAGTTCGATCAGGATGAGATCTTCCCCGAGGAGGTCATCCGCGAACTCCTAGGACCCGAGATCGGACTGCAGTTGCTCTTCTTGCCCGAGGCGTACGGAGGTCTTGGTGGTGGAGCACGCGACATGGCCGCCGTCTCCGAAGAGCTGGGCAAGATCTGCCTAGGGGTAGCGACGGCCTTCCTGGTGGTCCATCTGGGGAGCGATCCGATCCTGGTGGGCGGCACCGACGAGCAGAGGCAGGAATGGCTCACCAAGGTCGCCGAGGGAGCCCTCGTGGCCTACGCGGTCACCGAGGCAGAGGCGGGTAGCAACCTGTCCAATCTCAAGACTTCCGCGACCCCGGTGGTCGACGACCAAGGCGCCGTCGTGGGCTACCATATCAACGGCAACAAGCAGTTCATCTCCAGCGGCAGCTACGCCGACTTCCTCACCGTTCTCGCGCAGGCCCCCGAGGGCCCGACCTTCTTCATCGTCGAGAACACCATGAAGGGCTTCTCCGCGGGCAAGCCGGAGCAGAAGCACGGCATCCGCAGCTCGAACACCACCTCACTCAACTTCGACAACGTGTTCGTTCCCCTGGAGAACCTCGTAGGAGGAGTGCCCGGACGTGGGCTGGCGCAGTCCAACGAGGTCTTCGGCTATACGCGGCTCATGGTCGCCGCCCTGGGCCTCGGCGCCGGGGTCGCAGCCTTGGAGAAGGTCATCCCCTACGCCAAGGAGCGGGTGCAGTTCGGCTCACCTCTCATCGAGAAGCAAGGCTATACCCACCGCCTCATAGTCCCCCACGTCGCCAAGCTGGAGGCCGCGCGGGCCTATATCGAGGAGGTGGCGGGCCGCCTGGACGCCGGCGAGGAAGATCTGCAGCCGGAAGGCTCCATCGCGAAGCTCTTCGCCACTGAGGCGGCCAACGCCTGCGCCGACGCGGCCATCCAGGCCCTCGGCGGGTACGGCTATATGCGGGAGTATGACGTAGAGAAGATCAAACGCGACGTGAAGATCACCACCATCTACGAAGGGACCAGCGAGATCCAACAGCTGATAGTGGGCACCTGGCGCTGGAAGAACACCGTGCAGTCCAAGGGCGCCTTCTACGGCCTGCGCGCCGAGCGGATGGACTCCGCGCACGAGTCGCACCCCGATCTGAAGGCCGACACCATCGCAGGCACCCTCCGCTTGGTGAACCGGCTCTTCCAAGTGGTCCACGAGAAGAAAGCCACGCGCCGGCAACACGTCATGTTCCAGCTGGCCACCCTGGCGTCCATAGCCGAGACTGCTGCGGCGCTCGTGGAGAAGGCGGTCGCCGCAGCCGAGGACTCGCCGGAAAGAGCCGACTACCTGGCGCTGTGTTCCCGTATCAACGCCGGGCTGGGCGCTCAGCAAGCGTTCGTCATCGCCGGCGAGATACTCTACGGATCGGGCCTCTGGTCCGGCTCAGAGGCTTCCGGCGTACTCGATTCCTCAGGCTTCGACTACCCGCATTCTCAAACAGGCCTGATGGCCGATATGGATACCCTGCTCACCAAGATCTGAGCTGCCCCCCCGGCGGCCTTGCCAAGGAGATGGAGATGTCCGACCTAACAGCCCTCATCAAGAAGTTCTCCGATGCCCACGGCATATCCGGATACGAAGACGAGATAGCCGACCTTCTGCGCCAAGAGATCGAGCCCCTTGTGGACGAGGTGACGGTCGACAAGATGGGTAACGTCATCGGCATACGCGCGGGCGACGGCCCATCGGTCATGATCGCTGCCCACATGGACGAGATCGGCCTCATGGTGCAGCACATCGACGACGACGGCTTTCTCAA
>JAFGIH010000009.1 GCA_016929985.1 Thermoleophilia bacterium
CTCTTCGCCATGGAGCACTTCGGCGTGGAAGCCGACATCATGACCACGGCCAAGTCCCTGGGAGCCGGATATCCCATCGCGGGCATAACGGGCAAGGCCGATGTCATGGATATACCGCACCCGGGCGGCCTGGGCGGCACGTACGGGGGCAACCCGCTGGGCTGCGAAGTCGGCCTAGCCGTGCTCGACATCATGGAGGAGGAGGGCCTGCCTGAACGGGCCAACGAGATCGGCCGCCGGGTGAAGGAGCGCTTCACCGCCATGCAAGAACGTTTCCCGGTGATCGGGGACGTGCGCGGACTTGGCGCCATGGTGGGCATGGAGCTGGTCGACGACCCCGACACCAAGAAGCCAGCCGGCGCTCTCACCAAGGAGTACCGGGTGAAGCTCTACGAGAACGGCCTCATCAACGTGATCGCAGGCACGTACGACAACGTCATCCGCACGCTGATGCCTCTCACCATCGAGTGGGAGACGCTTGAGCGTGGCCTCGACATCATGGAGGAGACACTCGCCCAGGTCACGGAGGCCCGGTGAGCGGCTCTGCGGCTACGGCCGCGGGGGACTCCGCGCGATCCCTCGAACGCAAGTCGGCGGCGGTGACGCTGTCCGACATGGAAGTGTTCATCTTCCCGGAACTGATGTACGCCCTGGTTCTCGCGAACATCATGTCCCCCCGCATCTGGGCTTGGAGAGATGACCCCTGGTTCGACGGGTTGGAGAGCATGACTCCCTACCGGCGCATCACCAGGCTGAAGCAGTACATCATGGACAACTACGCCTTCAACCTTGATCTCGACACGTGGGGACTCACCACCAAGCCTCAGGAGATAGCCCGTTTCAAGGACTATGTCGACCCTGGGGCGTTGGCGCAGTCTAACGCCCTCTTCGGCTACGAAGGCGATAAGTACTACTTCGACATCGACATCCGCACGCACTTCGGCCTCGACAAGTACGAGGGCGACGTCATCCCCTACTGGAAGACCGAGACCGTGGAGGCCATGGACGCCTTCCGGCACAAGCCCGACTATCCCGCCGGCGCGGGTGAATGCGTCTCGCTCGCCGCCCTCTACGCGGCGGCCCTGTTCATCGTGGCCCGCATACCCCTCAGTGAGATCTACCTCATGGCCACGCCACTCCACTCCCAGAACTTCATCGACACCGGCACCGGCGTGCTCACCAACAACCGCCGGCTGGTGACGAAGAACATGTGGTTCAACGGCAGCGCCATCTCCGCCCAGGCGCGCCGAGCGCTCGAGAACGAGCGCGTGACGGTGGTCGCGCACGAGAGTGGTTGCATCCACATCCTCTTCCCCACGGCGACCATAGACCCCAAGGCCTACAAGGACTTCGCCGACAAGCTGCGCCGCTTCCTGCAGACCCCGCTGACCCCACAGATACTGGGCAACTTCGTGCGCCACAACCCTGAACTACAGAAGTGCTTCCAGGTCCGCTGGCATAACTTCGGAATGGACCACTACATCGCCATCGAGAAACTGCTCGCCTACGAGCAGAGCTGCCCCTTCCGCTTCAACGACGACACGCGGGAACGTTTGATGATGGAGGTGGCCGGCGAGGACTTCGAGGCGCATCCGCTGCCCGAGCGGATCATCCTCGACGATCTCGAACGCCTCGTGAAGGACAAGAAGGTCGACATCCGCACGCCCCAGGGGTATGCCCTGCTCGTCGAGGCTGTGGAGCCGTCGTGTGTCAGGGTCCAGGACGCCATCGACCAGCTGCGGCGGTTCTGTTGGACCGATCCCCGCCTGCCCGACCCCGCCACCAAGACCTTCGTCCGCGACCAGCCCCCGCTGGAGCTCGAGGTGGGCATGGAGCGCGCCGACGTAGTCGCGCGCCTCGAGTCGCTTCGAGATACCAACGAACTGGCAGGTCTGGCCTTTTATGCCTACCGCGACCTCAACCGCATCGAACCCGAGCCCTTTCTCAAGGCGGCCCTCGAGCGCTGCCCAGTAAGCATCGCGGCCTGCGAGGGGTTGAGCGATGAGGCGGTGGTCAAGGCGGTGGAGGCGTTCGCGGAGGAGTCGATCTACGACGAGCCCGGCCGGCTCGCCCAGCCCGACGAGGTCTGGAACTACCAGCGCGGCGATGGGCCCGAGAAGGCGCTTCTGCTGGCGAACGTGCTCCGCGCGCGCTACCCGGGAGCTCGCCTGACGATCACCCTCAACCCGAAGAAGACGACGCTCGACCTGAGCGGCGGTAGTTCGCCCAAGAACAACTCCTACGGCTTCAAGGGGCGGTTGGGGTTGCGTCCGCAGAGCTGGGATTGCGGCGCCTGACGACTGCCGCGCCGCCTCGCGCCGCCTGCCGGCGGCCCGGCCCTCACTCGAACTCCTCTGACTCTTCTGAAGAGTAGAAGAGGTACAGGTCGTCGCCGCTCAGACGGTCTTCCGCCCGGTCGAGGAGATGCCGTTCGGCCAGTTCCCGGGCATCTGCCGCCGCCTTCTCCAGCGCCGCCAGTCTCTCGCCGATGTTCCCCTCCACCAGGAGGCCCTTGGCCGCACGGTAGAGCTCTTCGCTCCCATAGAGCAGCACGGCCTCGTCGAGGATCTTGCACGGCACCATGTGCCTGAATGTGTCGAACTCGGCCTGCTCCCTCAGCTTCGCCAAGGGTTTGATGGTGTAGTCGATCTCTTCGCGGACGGAGGGATTGATGAGGTGCCGGTATTTCTGCTGGTAGATGGCATCGTCGATCTGCTTCGCAAGCTCGTCGGTAGCCTCGTCGTGCATGATCACCACTAGGTCGAGGTCGGAGCCCCTGACCATCCGCCCGGTGCTCCGCTCGGGCCGCGGCGCGTCGTGGCCCATACCGTACACGATGTCTCCGGCCAGCAGCACGCAGAAGCGCGTCTCGGCGGCGCCCGTGGGCCCGACGTCCGCGCCGGTGTCCCCCTCGCCGCCACCATCACCCGTCACCAGCAGGCGCGTCCCGATCTCAGTCACCAGCCGCTGGGCGAATCTGAGTTTGGCCGCACTGATCTCGGCGATGCGCGTGGCCAACCCCGCCGTCCTGGACTCCAGAGCGGCCGGGTCGTCCACAAGGCCCACGGCCGAGTAGGTGAGGAACTCCCGCAGTATCGACGGCGATAGACGGGCGTAGCCCTCCACCTTCTGATCGAGCCGCAGGTAGCGTCGGCCCACCCGGCGGACAGCGATCCGGTCCGAACGCATGCAGGCCTTCCACTGAGCGAAACCGTCGTTGCCCAACGCTTCACGCAGCTCGGCCCCGGTCTGCGGACCACGCTCCTCGAGCAGCCGGATGATCCGTGCCTCCACCGGCGTTCTCTAGGGCTTGTCGCGCAGGTCGACGATCTCGCAGCCCCTGACCTCCGCCTCCGCGCGCCGCGCGAGGACCTCCAATGCGGCCGTCTCGTCGAGCACGTAGTAGAGATCGCCGCCGTCGGCCACGTAATTCTGGCCATAGCTTATCGGCACTTCGCACGTGACCGGTCCGAAGATCGACTCCGCGACCGGGCCGGTCTTACGGCTGCCGTTGGCCAAGAGCACGATGGTCGACGCCTCGTAGACCAGTTCGGCGCCCAGGGAGATCGCGTAGCGAGGACTCTCCTCGATGGACGGAAAGTGGCCATCCCGCACGGCATTACCAACGGTGCTGTCGTCGAGCTTGACAAGGAGCACCCGGTTGCCCTCGAACGGTATGCCGCTCTCGTGGAAGGCAACGTGTCCCCGTCCGCCGACGCCGATGATGTGCAGGTCGATGCCGCCGGACCCCTTGATCTTCTGCTCATAGCCATCGAGGATGTCCCTCTTGATCTCGCCCAGCACGCTGGGGGCGCCCTCCTTGATGACGATGGCCTTCCCCTGGTCTATGCCATGCATCTCGTACTGGTCGGGATGCCGCTCCAGGGCCGCGATGAGAGCGTCTTGGTCGACCAGCGTGCCCCACGGGACGCTGGTCTCGGCGAACTTGCGATCCAGAAGCCCGAAGAGTCGCTCAATCATGAAGTAGCTGTACGACTCACGATGCAGGCAACGCTGCTGAGCGTTCTCCCCCGGCAGGCCGACGTACTCGTCGAGGTTGAAGCTCCGCACCTTGCCCGCGTCGATGCGGCCGTCGTTGAACGCCATAGCCAAGTAGCGGTAGAGACCGGTGGGCGAATTGCCCGTTGCCAGCCCCAGGCCGTACTCGCCCTTGACTGCCTGTTTCTCCTTGATATCGGCTTCGACTATGCCCGCCGCTACCCGGCTCATGTGGTCGAAGTCCCGGGTGACGAAGATCTTGAAGAAGGCCATAGGTCCCCCCTATCCGATCGCTGCTTTGACGACCTCGGCCAGTTGCACGGCGTACTTCTCGGTGATCTCGGAGGTCGGACCCTCCACCATCACCCGGCACATGTTCTGCGTGCCGGAGTAGCGCACCAACACCCGGCCCTCGTCCTTCAGCTCGCTCTCCACCTGCTTGATGGCCTCGACGATCTGCGGGATGGTCTGGATGTCAGGCTTACTCTTCACGTCGACGTTGATGAGCTTCTGTGGGAACACGTCCATGAGCTTCGCCATCTCGGACAGAGGCTTGTCCGCCTTCAGCATGGCGGCCAGCAGCTGCATGGCGGAAAGGATGCCGTCTCCGGTGGTGTGATGGTCGAGAAAGATCACATGTCCTGATTCCTCGCCGCCCAGCACGCCCCCGAGCCGCTGCATGTCTTCGAGGACGTAGCGATCGCCGACCTTGGCGGCGTGATTCTCGAAGCCGTACCTCTTGCAGGCCACGCCCAGCCCCATGTTGCTCATGATGGTGGAGACCAGCAGGTCGTTCTTCAGCCGGCCCTCCTCTTTAAGCATCTTGGCGCAGATGATCATGATCTGGTCGCCGGTGATCTCGTTGCCCTTCTCGTC
>JAFGIH010000772.1 GCA_016929985.1 Thermoleophilia bacterium
CATGGCCTACGGGCTGGTTGAGAGGCCGGAATCGGTCACCCAGTGGTCGCATCCGTACGACACTTTCGAACCGGGCGAGTACGTCGGGCTTCTCTCCGCACCGCTGAAGAGCGCCAGCTTTCTCCCCGACGTCGTGATCGTGTATGCCAAGCCCGCCCAACTCCGGGGGCTGCTGCTCTCCATGAAGGTGGAAGATGTCCCGCTGGTGAAATGCCACATGTTCCCGCCGTCCTGTGGCTGGGCCGTCGTGAACCCCATGAAGACCGGCGACTACTGGGTGGTCATGCCCGATCCCGGCGAATACGAGCGGGCGCTCACCGAAGAAGGGGATCTGATGTTCGCCGCTCCGCAGAGCAGGATGCCTGGTCTGATGGAAGGCTTGAGGGCGTACGAGGGTGGCATCTTCTCCTACCGGGGGCACCATATGTTCATGCAGCCGGACTTCCCTCAACCCGATCTCTACAAGCAGCTGTTCGGCAGCTGGGGGATGCACATAGGGTAGTCTCGCGCCGTAGTCAGTCGCCGTCACCACACATCTCACACGGAGGTCGATGCAAGTGCCTGTCTTCGATCCTGAAGTTGTCCACGAGTGTTCCATGAAGTGCCTGGGGTTACCCAAACCCCAGATATTCGATGTCTTCGCCGGGGCACTGGCCGAGTGCTATCCCGATGTGCTCGACTTCAGCCAGCCCTGGATCTACAGCATCGCCGGCGGGGCGATGATCCAGATGAAGCTGTACTATGCCTCTCTCAGTGAGTACATCATGATCTGGGGCACGCCCATCGGCTCCGAGGGGCATTCAGGGCGTCACTGCACCGGCTTTTGGGACACGGTCATCGACGGCGAGATGTGGTACTACGGCGAGGGCGAGTTCGAGAAGAAGCTCTACAAGCCCGGTGACCGTGTCTATGTGGGACCCGGCCAGGCACGGGCCATGAACTTCACCGACGGAGTGTGGGCGGTGGAGTACGCGCGCGGCGTCATCCCAGCGAGCGTGCCCTTCGGTGTTACCTCGGAGATCCTGGTCTGCTGGGACTTCCTGACGGCGACCCAGACCCTCAGCCTCTACACCGACCTGGTGGCCCAATCGATCGGGCAGAGGTTCGCCCGCGCAAAGCCGATCACCGATACTGTGAGCAAGGTGGCCTACAGAGTCACCAGGTCGTTGATACCCTCTCCTGAGGTCAGCAAGATTCCGCAGAAGAACATCCGCTGGTTCCAGAGGGAGACCTGACGGGAAGGTGGGCGATGACGTCCTCGGCGGTGGTCACGAGGGCGATAGGCGGCAGCATCGAGCCGAGCACTGTGTCGTGCAGCTCCTGGTTGGCGTCGGCGCAGGTGTCTGACGGCACGATGAGGCTGTAGAGGCGGTCGGCGAGACCGAACGAGTTGGAGGCGATGGCCATGCCCGTGGCCACGCCGGTCAGTACGACGGTGTGGATGCTCTGCTCTTCCAAGTACTGGGCAAGACCGTTGGTCTGAAAGATGTTGAAGACCCAGTTGTAGAAGACGGGCTCTCCGGCGGCCGGCGCCAGCTCGTCGATGATCTCTACATCCGAGGTTCCTTCGAGGTTGATCCTCATCGTACCGGCCGCCGACCAGAACGGTCCGTGAGCCGGCACTTTGAACTCGGCCGGATGCCGGGCCACGACGAAGACCACGGGCAACGCCTTCGCGCGGAAGGCCTTCTGCAACGCCTGGATGTTGGGGATGATGCCCGCCTCGCGGGCCGCCTTACAGTGACCCATGTCCTCCAAAGCGCCGCCTACCCGGCAGAGAGAATCCTGCATGTGCACGACGAGAAGCGCCGGCTTCCCCGCCAAAGACCAATCGTTCACGAAGTCGTCTCCTCTTATGCCGAGATTGGTGGGGCAATGCTTTCATCGGTTCGCGCACCTGTCAATTGGATATCTTGGCGCCCAACGCCGAAACGCTGTTGACACCATCCACCGGCGGCGGGAGGATGGAGGCTGTCTGAGGCATCTCATGGCCGTTGGCTATACACTGGGGGTGAGTCGTGCGCGGTATGGTACCTGGCTTCATGAAGTTCGTGACGCGTCCGCTGCATGGAGTGGTGCTGCGAATCGTGGCATTCTGTCTGATCGTGGTCGCGATCGTCGCGGCGGTCCTCGACGTGAAGTGGGGAGGGTTCACGCCCGTTGTCTGGCTGCTGCTGGCGCTCGGGTTCATCATGGGTGTCATCTGCAACGAACTGGCACAAATCATACGCCGGATGGATCACTTGAGTCGCCGCACGCATCACAGCCGCCCACGGACTATTCTGGATGAACCCCTGACACCTGCCACGGTGCCGGAAGTGGTGGCCGAGGCGCCGCTCAAGGAGATCAAAGCGCCGGTGAAGACCACCGCGCCGGACTTCTTCGAGGTAGAGATCTACTGCGTGAAGTGCGGCGAGAAGCGGATGATCAGAGATCCAGAGACGATCGAACTCACCAACGGCCGCCCGGCGTATCAGGGCGCCTGCCCGGTGTGCGGGACCAAGGTGACCCGTTTTCGCAAGATGGCGTAGCGCGGGGCTGGAAGGCCCCGAAGGAGACCCATGGAGATGGCCGGGCTCGGATCCGCAGGTCGGTGTCTCAAGCGTCGCGCGGTCGTCTGTGCCGCGCTCCTGGTTGGTCTTGTTGGGGCGTTGGTCTGCCTCACGCTTCTTGGCGCTGCCGGGTCCGCCGGGGCACGAGTCGAGCCGTCCACATGGGCGAAGAGCTACGTCGGCGACGACGTCATGGCGCGGGGGGTCTTCGGCCTGCCGGACGGAGATCTCATCATGACCGGTTTGACGACGGGCCGGCCGCAGGTGACGCGCCTGAGCGCTGAGGGAGATGTCCGCTGGGCCAGGAGATACGATTGGCCCGGGACCGGGGTCCATGGGGTCCCCTCGTCCGATCTGGGTCCGATAGGGATCCCCTGTTTGCCATCCGGGATGCTGGTGTTCTGGGGAGATCTTCTGTTCAGGCTCGACGACGACGGGGACGTGGTCTGGGGGCGGCGTTACCATGTGAGCGTGCCGGCCTCCAGCGGGAGCATTGAGTTCGCCGACGCGGTGCAGTTGCCTGACGGCGGACTTGCCGTCTGTGGCCACCGGGGCTACGACCGTGTGTTCGTCTGCAGGATGGACTCCGGCGGCGCGCCTCTCTGGACCAGACTGTACGAACTCAAGCCTTCAGGGCGGTCGCGCATCTTCGCGCTGGCCGGGGGTGACTTTCTACTTGGCGGGACGACTCTGCCCGAAGACGGGATACCCGACACCTATGGCTGCAAGCTGATGTGGTTGACCGCGGACGGAGAAGTGCAGCGCGCGCAATCGTATGTCGACACGACTCGGCCTGACTCGAGTTACGGACACCTGATGAACATGGCCCTGACGTCCACGGGTCCAGCGCTGTGCCAGTATCGCTATTCCGACGGGTGTGGCGGCACCAACGTGATCAAGCTCGACTCCGCCGGCGCGGTGCGTTGGACGACGTGGGTCGGTGGGACGAGGCGTGGCGAGGTCACTGTGAGTGCGGGCTACATCGATGCCGCCGCGGATGGCGGCTTGGCATTAGTTGGCTCGACGACTGAGTTCAGCGAGCATGCCTTGACGCGTCTCGACGGCTTGGCCGAAAAGCTGTCTGCCGATGGAGACGTGCAGTGGATCTCCACGCTCGACCGCGGGCTGTGGTTTGACTCCGAAGGGGTGGCGGCGATGGACGATGGCGGCTTGGTGTGGGCCGCGAACGCCACGCCCGAGGTGGAAACCGAGGTGGTGCCACTGCTCATCCGCATGGGCGCCGGCGGCAGCGCGGGCAAGCTGGGGGGCTACCTGACCCAGGTCGATGTCGGCAACGAGCGCCTCGTGCGCATAGAGCATCCGGAGATGTCGTCGCAGGTGGCGAGCCGGGGATCGCAGTCTGCCACCTGCGAAGCTGAGGATCTGCGTGCGACCTCGGAGGATATGACGCTCACCGGGTCGGACGTGGAGGGTGAGGCGCTGGCCGTGCTCACCCTGGAACCGCTCTACCCGTCGGATCCCGATACGCCTTCGACCATCATGCCGGGCGGTACTCTCTACCGCTACTACCGCGTGCTCGACGGAAACGGGACGCCGGTGCCGGACGCCGAGATCCGCTACTTCGGGCCTTTCTCCAGCACCAAGTCGACGGCAACCTCGGACGCGACGGGGGAGGTCGTCTTCAAGTTCAAGGTGCCGCGCTCCGCTGATCCGCAGTACGTGAATAGCACTTTGACCATCGACCGGGTACGTGTGGAGGGGCGCCGCAGCTCGCTCGCGGCGGCGCCCGACTTCGCCACCGACGTGTTGCCACTCTCATGGTCGACCAGTTGGATGATGGGCAGCGGGGTGGGCGCCAAGGCGGGCCTTGGCGCCGGGGGAGGCGTGTTCGTGGAGGGCCAACAGACCGCGGGCATGGTCGTCACAAGGACCGAGGCCGATGCCGCCAACGACGGCCGGGGGTCCTTCGCTATTGGCGACCTACTGACCACTGAAGCGGCGCTCGGTGTGCAGGCCGAGATGGAGGGCAAGCTCAGATTGGGCACCGCGGAGGCGAAGGGCCCCAGCGCCTCGGTGAAGGCGACCCTGGGCACGTTTCTCGACTTCGCGACTCTGTACGACGAGCCGTCGGAGTGCTCGAACAGCGAGAAACTCATGGCCGCGCTCACCCTACTCGTCGGAGTGGAACACTGCGCGAGCGGCGGGCTGACCACACTCCTTTCGGTGGCCCAGGGCGCCATCGTGTCCGCTCTGTCTGGTGACGTTGAGATGGAGCATCTCACGGGTGGCGTGTCCTTTGGTATTTCCGGGAATGCGACCGTGGCGTCGCTCGAGCTCATGAAGAAGGATCAGCCGGGTCCCGGCGCCACGGGGACCAAGAGCCTGAGTGGCGTGAGTTTTGGCAATCTCAGCGCCGGCGAGAAGACCTCGCTTGCCATCACCGCCTACCCCGGTTCGGGCGAGTTGAGTGGTGCAGCCGGTTACGAATTCGGCACGTCGCTCTCCGCGGCCCAGGCTCTCGGCTATGACGTAGGTGGCTGGTCGGCCGTGGGCGCTCTCTTGGCTGAACTGGTGGTGGACCCTCTCGACACCTCCTTCGAGCGACTCGTGCTGACGGCCGGCGCCGTACCCGACGACAACGGGGAGTCGCAAGAGACACGGTTGATCGTTGACGGCTCCGTGGTCGGTGCTGCCGGGGAAGCCATCTTGGAGCAGTTGGAGCCGCTCATTCCCGGAGTGGAGATGCAGCCCGACCGGCGCATCGTGATCGCCAAAGAAGCCTACGGGCAGATCGTCCAGAGTGTTGTCGCGGAACTCGCTTCCGCGCCGATCCGGTACGAGCACGTGGTGACCATGGACAAGGCCCCCACCTCTCTCGATGTGGGACTCGGCGTGAGTATAGCGGGGACCGGGTTCGATCTGGCCGTCAGACCGACCTGGGGCCGCTACAACTCGTTCCCGCTGGAGCGGGGGTTGTTCGTGGTGATAGACCATCAGCAGGAACTCGGACGCATGGTGATGCTGGAGGAGTATCCGGCGTCGCTCTTCAGCGCGCGCGTCGATACGCTGCCGGATGTTGTCGCAGAGCTTCTCTCGGTGGTGGGCGACCTTCTGTCGGAAGCCTGGGAAATGGTGACCGGCACGCTTTCCTCGGCGGGTAGCACTCTTCTCTCGGTGGGCGCCGGTATGGGTGGAGCCGTGAGCGGTGGTGCGACGGCGCTGTTCCAGGCAGGGACGAGCGTCTTGGCCGCGCCGGTGGGCGCGGGACCGGACGGTCTGTTGGCATACGTGGCGCCGGTCACCGGCCCGTTGTCGGACGTCGGCCCGGCCTTGTTCGCGGCCGCGTCGACAAAGAAGGTGACACTCATCGGCACGCCGGCCGGTGGCCTCGGGCCCACCGCCGGTGGCGCGGGGTTCTTTGTAGGTGGCATCTATCTGCTGGAACCCGAGAACGGCAGTCTCTCCAAGCCCGCCACCCTGACGCTCAGCTACGCCGAAGGGGCCGCACGAGGTCAGGATCCGGCGGGCTTCTGCATCTACCACTACGATCCAGATGCGCGGCTCTGGACGCCGGTGGAGTGCACGCACGACCGGACGGCGCGGACGCTCACCGCCGAGGTAACGGAGATGGGCGGCTACTGCGTCGGGTCCGACGCGGTGGCTCCCGAGTTCACCCTTCTACTGCCTACGGGGGCGCCGGCTGTGGTGACGACGTCGGTTCCGCAGCTCACCGTGGGATGCGTCGAGACCGGTTCGGGACTCGATCCAGGAACCTTCGCGGCTGGTCTCGATGGGGATGATCTCGACGGAGAGTGGTCGGCGGCAGCAGGCTGCGCGGTGCTCATCGTGAAGGACCCGCTGCAGCCCGGGGTGCACAGTCTCACGGTAGAAGGCGCCGACGGCGGCGGCAACCGGGGCGCGGCGACGTTCGAGATCGAGGTGACCATGCCGCCGGCGAGGCCGGTACTGCAGCTTGCCGAAGTGACGACCGACCACGTGGATCTGCATCTCGAGCCCGGCAAAGATGAAGCCGCCGCTGCGACCGCCACGCACGCTATCTGGCGCACGGACGCCGGACCGGGTGTGAGCTACCGGTTGCTGGGCACGCTCGCCCCGGGTGCGGACGCCTACACCGACGCCGATGTGCGCCCGGGTGAGACGTACCGCTATGTGGCCGTGGCACTGTCGCAAGACGATATCGAAGGTCCTCCGTCAGACGCGCTCACCGTGATGGTGCCGCCGGATTCTGCAAGCGACACGACGGTGGCAACGACAGTGCAGACGACCGCGGCTAACACCGAAGCGTGGGGAGAGATCGAGACGACCGTAGACGGCGCCCAGGAGCCCGAACCGAATGACGAAGGGCTGGGCGGTGGGACAATAGCCGGCATCATCATCGGCTGCATCGCGGCGGTGGGCCTGGCCGCCGGCGGGTTCTTGCTCGCCAGGAAGAAGCGGCGCTGGTAGGGCAACCGTTCAGGGCAGCCGCGAGGCCGGGCGGGACGACCGGGCATCCGCGAGCTGGTTAGCCATCTCGGCAAGTCGGGCCAGAGCCGGTTCGGTCCGCTTCGACCAGTAGGCCGCGTTCAGACGGACGCAGTTGTTGAAGTGCGACCCTACCGAGAAGACATGGCCCGGCACCACCGATATGCCGGCTTCCAGCGCCATCCGAAACAGCGTCAGTGCGTCGACGCTCTGAGGCATCTCGACCCAGAGTACGTAACCACCGGTGGGGGTCGAGACTCGCGTGCCTTCCGGGAATTGGTCCACGACCGCTTGGGCCATGTGATTCACGCGTTCCGCGTAGGCGCGGCGTAGGCGGCGGAGGTGATGTTCATAACCTCCGTGAGAGAGATACTCGGCGAGGACCACCTGCATCATGAGGGGCGCTCTACCCGCGAGAGCTCCGCGCACGTGCTTGACGCGTTTGAGAAACCGCCCTGGCGCGATCCACCCGACGCGATAGGAGGGCGCGATGTCTTTGCTGAACGACGAGCACAGGAGCACCAGTCCCTGCCGGTCGTAGCACTTGGCCAGGGTCGGGCGGCTGCCTCCGTGGTAGAGCTCTCCATCGACGTCGTCTTCTATGAGGGGGATCTCCCTCTCGGCCAACATGGCCACCAACCGGCGCTTGGCCGCGTCGGGCATGGAACAGCCCAGAGGGTTGCTGAAGTTGGTCATGACCACCACGGCGCGTACGTCGTCGTGGAGCAGGGCGAACTCGAGCGCCTCGACACTCATTCCGGTGCGGGGATGTGTGGGTATCTCTAGAGCGCGCAGGCCCAGGACCTCCAAGATCTGGAGGATCCCGAAGTACGTCGGCGATTCCACGGCTACCAGATCGCCGGGCTTCGTGGTGACCTGGAGGGCCAGGCTGAGCGACTCAGTACAGCCCGAAGTCATGACCAGGGAGTCACTGTCGAGCACGCATCCCTGCATGCTCCGCCGCTGCGCGATCTGCCGCCGCAATTCTTCCCATCCGTCGATGGAGCCGAAGCGATCGCGGCCTATGTCTCCACGCCGGGCGACCGACGCGAGGATGCGGTTCAAGCGGTCGTTCGGCAGGAGTTCGGGGGCGGGAAGAGCCGCTCC
>JAFGIH010000773.1 GCA_016929985.1 Thermoleophilia bacterium
AGTTGGAGTCCTGTGATTCGATGATTCTGGAGGTTCGAGTACCATGAGCGACACGGGATCCGGCTACCTTGCGGTGATCAAGGTCGTAGGCGTCGGCGGTGGCGGCACCAATGCTGTGAACCGCATGGTCGACGCCGGACTCAAGGGAGTCGAGTTCATCGCCGTCAACACCGATGCTCAGGCGCTGCTGATGTGCGACGCCGACGTCAAACTGCACATCGGGGCGAAAGCCACCCGGGGCCTCGGCGCCGGCGCCAACCCCGAAGTCGGGCGCGAGGCGGCAGAAGAGAGCCGCGATGAGATCCGTGAGGCTCTGAAGGGCGCCGACATGGTGTTCGTCACCGCCGGTAAGGGCGGCGGAACGGGCACCGGTGGGGCGCCCGTCATCGCGGAGCTGGCAAGGGAGATCGGCGCACTCACCGTGGGCGTGGTGACCAAGCCGTTCACTTTCGAGGGCAGGAAGCGGGCCAGCCAGGCGGAATCTGGCATCGAGGCGCTGTCTAAGAAGGTTGACACCCTCATCATCATCCCGAACGACAGGCTGCTGCAGGTCGTCGAGAAGCGGACGTCAATAATCGATGCGTTCAAGGTGGCCGACGACGTGTTACGCCAAGGCGTGCAGGGCATCACCGATCTCATCACCGTCCCGGGACTCATCAACCTCGACTTCGCCGACGTGCGGACCATCATGCACAACGCCGGGTCGGCCCTGATGGGCATAGGCGTGGCGAGCGGCGAGAGCCGCGGTGTGGAGGCTGCCAAGTTGGCCATCACCTCGCCTCTGCTGGAATCTTCCATAGAGGGAGCTACCGGGATCCTGCTCAACATAAGCGGCGGTCCCGACATGGGCCTGTTCGAGGTCAACGAGGCTGCGGAGGTCATCGCCAACGCCGCCGACATCGAGGCCAACGTGATCTTCGGGGCCGTCATAGACGAGTCGTTGGGCGACCAGCTGAGGGTCACGGTCATCGCGACGGGGTTCGATGAACTCCATCGTAGGAGGGCCGCTCTCGACAGGTCTATCGAGAAGTCCGTGGAGAGGCCCGCCGACGGCCAGATCGAAAGCCCGGCCGAGCAGGCGACCCCGCGACCCCCCGCCGAGCTGGAAGACATCCTTCCTGAGACGAACCACACCTTCGAGATGGACGAGGACATCCTCGACATCCCGCCGTTCCTGCGCGACAAGCGTTAGAGCGGCCGTTCGTGTGACTGAGAGGGAGGATCGCGGCCAGGCGGCCATGACCCTGGCCGAGCGTATCGACCCCGCGGCGCGCTCTCGCATGAGGGTGCGCGAGTTCGACGGCGTCCCTGTGATCGAGGCCGCTCTGCCTGGACCCTTCCGCGCAGTGTTCACCACTCGCCTGGGGGGCGAGAGCGACGGGGGGTTCGCGTCGCTGAACCTGTCGCCTTGGTCCGGGGACGATCCACTGGTCGTAGAGAGCAACCGGGCGCGGATGGAGCGCATCGCAGGCCGCCGGCTCGTGAGTCCGACCCAGGCCCACGGCCTGCGGGTCGTCGGAGTGGCCGAGTACATCCAGGAGAAGCCGGACAGCCCTTGCGACGGCCTCACACTGCACCTGGAGATCGACAAGGGTCTGGCCGCTCTCTTGCTCTATGCGGACTGCGTGCCCCTGGTACTGTGCGGCGAGGTGGATATGGCCGTGGCACACGCGGGGTGGCGCGGGATCCTGGGGGGCATGGCCGAACAGGCTACGCGGGCCCTCATGGGCATGGCGGGCACGGCGGTGATCGGGCCCAGTATCGGTCCCTGCTGCTTCACCGTTGGCGAAGACGTGGCCTCGGCCTTCGCCGGGCGTTTCGGCCCCGAAGTGGTGATCCGTCCGCCGGCTGACGGGGGGCCGCCCCGCGTCGACCTGTGGGCGGCGACTGCCCGGGCACTCCGCGAGGCCGGCATCAGCCCCAGCCAGATAGTCAATCCCCGCATCTGCACGGCCTGCAACACCGACCTGTTCTACTCATACCGGGTAGAGGGCCCTGTGACCGGCCGCCATGGCTGCCTGGGCTGGGTGGAGTCCCCGTGATCGTGGCGCCGGAACGGCTGCGCGCCAACCTGGACGAGGTCCAGAGGCGGATCGGCGAGGCCTGTGTTCGAGCCGGCCGGGACGCGGGCCCACGGCTGTTGGTCGCCTCCAAGTACCTGTCGAGTGACGAGATGGGGGTGCTGTGCGGGGCAGGAATCCGCCTCGTAGGGGAGAACAGGGCAGATGAGTTGGAGAAGAAGTGGCGAAAGTGGAACGACGTTTTCGAGTTCCACTTCATTGGGCATCTACAAAGCCGGAAGGCCCGGCAGGTTCTGCCATACGCCGGTCTGATCCACTCGGTGGAGTCGATATCTTTGGTGGAAGAGCTGGAAGGGAGGACAGAGTCGGAGGTGAAGGTGCTCTTGGAGGTCAACGTGGCTGGGGAAGAAACCAAGTATGGTATCCTCCCGGAGGCTGCGGAGGCTTTCCTGGAGCGGGCTGCGGCCTATCGGAGGGTCATGTTTGTGGGACTGATGACCATGGCGCCTCTGGTGGATGATCCGGAGATGGCGAGGCCTTGTTTCCGGGGTCTGCGGGAGCTCCGAGACCGTCTGGCTAGAACGTTCACCGGCCGCTACGAACTCACCGAACTGTCAATGGGGATGAGCAACGACTATGAGGTGGCCGTAGAAGAAGGCGCGACGATCGTGCGACTGGGGAGCGCGCTATTCTCGAGCGGACAAGGAGGATAGTATGGCTGGCGGTATGTGGCACAAGACACTCGTATACTTCGGCCTCGCCGATGAAGACGACGAGGAGTACGACGACGAGACCCTGAGCGTCCGCCCGGACATCGAACCTACGTACAGGGAGCGGGATCGGCCGAGCGTGAAGAAAGTCGACCGTAACAACCGTAGACGGCAGTCGAGCGATTTCGACGACATCTACTCCGACGACACCTACCGCGCCCCGCGCTCAGCCTCGGGTTCCCAGCGGGGCGGCGCTACGGTCAGGCCACTTCCTACTCTGGTGGAGCAACCCCAAGTGCGCGTACATCTCGTCATGCCGAAAAACTTCAATGACGCCCAGGTGATCGCCGACAAGTTCAAGGGCGACATCCCCGTGATCATCAATCTCCAGGCCAGCGAGACCGAGCTTGCCAAGCGGCTCATCGACTTCGCCAGCGGACTCACGTACGCGCTGGACGGAGGCATGCAGCGGGTGGCCGACAAGGTCTTCCTGCTCACCCCGAAGAACGTCGAGGTGTCGGCGGAAGAACGGCAGCGCATGCTGGAGAAGGGCTTTTTCAATCAGTTCTGATGGCTTGAGGTCCTGCGTAGAGGTGGTCACATGAGCGGGGCGGTCGGCATCATAGGCCGGGGACGGATCGCCTCCGCACTCATCGGTGGGCGCGAACGCCATCCTGATCTCGGATCCGACCTATTCCTCGAGCACGCGCTTGGCGACATGGCGGGCCGCGCCGGCATCGTTGTCGTGGACGTGCGGCCTCCAGAACTCCAAAGCGCGGTTGATCGTCTCCGACCTTTGCTCGGGGCTGGTCTCACCGTCGTGTCGGCGGTGGCCGGTGTCGGTCTGCTGCAACTGCGCGAAGCGGTGGGTCCTGGGCCGTCGCTCTTCCGGGCCGTGGCCACTCAAGACACCGGTACGGCCCTTGGAGTCGTCGTGCTCTGCGCGGAGCCCGGCTCTGGGGCTGCCCTCTCCGCCGAGGTGGCCGGGGTCTTGGAATGCGCCGGACCGGTGGAGCTGGTTCCGGAAGACATGCTCGATGCCGCCGTGGCCGTCGCGGGCTCGTCGATGGGGTTCCTGGCGCTGGCCATGGAGGGCATCGAAGACGGGGCCGTGGAGGCCGGCCTGGCGCAGGATACCGCCCGGGCCTTCGTCCGCCAGACGGCTCTGACTACTGCTCACCTGCTTCGAGACCACCCCGGCTCGCCGGCGGATCTCAAAGACCAGGTGGCGTCGCCCGGCGGGACGACTATCGCGGGTCTCGCTGCGCTGGAAGAGCGAGGGGTGCGCGGCGCCTACATCCGCGCCCTGTTGCGGGCCGGCGGGAGGGAGCTCTGACCCTCTGACGGCAGCCGGGCAACAGTGGTTGAATGGTGTGCAGCGACAGTGATGAGAACACGTGGGAGCGGGCCAACCCGAACGAAGGGAGAGAGAAGTGAAGATCACCCCTCTCGATATCCGGCGTAAGGAATTCAAGCGTTCCATGCGCGGCTACTCCGACGAGGAGGTCGACATCTTCCTCGACGAAGTGGCCGACGAGTTCGAACGTCTGTTCCAGGAGAACATGGAACTGCAGGATAGGGCGCACCGGCTCGACGAGCAGATCGCCGGGCACATGCAGCTGAAGGACGCGCTCGAAAAGACCCTCATCTCGGCCCAGTTACAGGCCGAAGAGCTGCGGAGCAACGCGCACAAGGAGAGCGAGCTCATCCTGCGCGACGCGGAGTTGAAGGCCAGGGGCATAGTGAGCTCCTCTTACAGCGAGACACAGAAGACTCAACAGGCTCTCGTACAGCTGAAGCTGCTCGAAGAGGATTTCCGCTTCAAGTTCCGTTCGTTGCTGGAGGGGTACCTGAGGCTGCTCAAAGAGGCGCCGATCACCGTGGTCGCGGCCGACGGCGCAGCCGTGACGGCCGAAGGCCCGGTCAGCACGGCTGAGGCTCCGCCCTTGGCGACGGAAGAGGCCGCGCCCCTGACGGCTATGGCCGCCGCTGCGCCGGCCGCGACGTCGCCAGCGGCTCCCGCGCCGCCGGCTACTGCGCCGGCTGCTCCACCAGCGGCTGAACCCGCGACGGCCGCCCCCGATTCGTTCCCCACAATGGTGAAGCCGCCGGCTGCGGCCCCGCAGTCCCAGGCTCCCGCGCCGCCGGCTACTGCGCCCGCGCCGCCGGCTGCAATGCCTGAGCCGCCCGCCTCCGCTCCGTCGACGCCCTCTGAGGCGGCCGAACCGCCTGCGTTCAGACCCGTTCCTCCTCCGCCTCCCGAGCCATCGTCGGCCGTCACGGCCGCTCCGCCGTACGCCGCGGCGCGTCCGGAGGCCTTCGAGGAGCGCTGGCCCACCGGGCGGCTGGATGAGGAGACTCCCACGGAGGAGAGCCCCACAGAGGAGTCAGACACGGTGGTGGCGGACCTCGCCAACGATGACGAGCCGGTGCGGGGCTTCTTCTTCGGCCGGCGCATGGATGATATGGATGACACGTTCCCGGGTGATGAAGGCATCAAGAAAGACAAGCCCCGCGACTTCGAATGGTGAAAGTCGCCTGAGCTGCGATACGCCTGCGGGCGGACCGGCCATAAGCGTGGGTGCTCGTGGGCTGCTGGTGGGTGTGCGGGTGAGCCCCTCGGCTCCGCGAACGGCGCTGCGGGGTCTCTACGGCGATCGCCTCAAGGTCGCGGTGAACGCACCGCCCGAGGACAACCGGGCGAACAACGAGCTGATCGAGGCCCTGGCCGGATGGCTGGGGCTCCGCCGGGATGATATCCACATCGAGACCGGCCACGGAAGCCGGGATAAGGTGGTAGCCTTCGCGGGCATGAGTGAGGCGCGACTGCGTGAAAAGCTGGCCGGACTGCTGAACGCGGACCGGACGTAGTATGGGAGTAGGTTGTTGGACTGCGAGGCCTTCGGCCACCCTGTGCGTCGAGTGCAAGCGCCACCGCGAGCGCGACCATTGACCTTGGTTTTCGGCCGATGATGTCAATGCGCCGGGTCTTCCCGCTGGACCGCCGACTTGTTCTCAAGTGGGCGCTGCTGGTGGTGGTGGCGGGCATCGCCGTCGCTCTCGACCTGTGGACCAAGCATCTGGCCGAAGAACGTCTGGTGCTCGGTGAGCTTCACAAGGTGTTCTCATTCTTCTACTTGGAGCGCACGGTCAACGACGGCGCCGCCTTCGGGCTCATGGGTGGCAACCGCACGCTCATCATCGTCGCCAACGTCGTCGCCATGCTCATAGTGCTGGCGTACGTGTTCATGGAGCGCCGCCCGGTGCTGGCCGGGATAGCCGGTGGCATGGTCATCGGCGGGAGCCTCGGCAACAACGTCCAGCGGTTGAGCGGCGAGGGGCTGGTCACCGACTTCCTGAAGTTTCCGCACTGGCCCAACTTCAACCTGGCCGACGTCTTCATCGACGCGGGCATTGCGGTGATAGTGCTGGGGCTGTTGGTGGAGGTGGTACGGGCCTGGAGGGCCCGGCGCCAGGACGCGACCTAGCCGTGGGAGCATTGCCGGTGAATGTCTACTCTTACACGATCGCCACCGAGGATGCCGGCGCAAGGCTCGACGTGTTCCTGGGCAGGCGGCCGGAGTTGGGCAGCCGTTCTCGCGTGGCCGCGCTGATCCGGGCCGGCGCGGTGACGGTGGACGGGGCCGGCCGCTCGAAGAGCTATATGCTCGCCGCGGGTCAGACCGTGGAGGTTGTTCTTGCGCCCGAGACGGCCCCCGACCTCGTCGCGGAGGATCTGCAGGTGCCGGTGCTCTATGAGGACGAGTACCTGCTGGTGGTCGACAAGCCGGCCGGGATGCCGGTGCATCCCTCTCGCGGGCATGACTCCGGGACGCTGGTGCATGCCTTGCTCGGGCACGGCTTGGCCGGCGGGGACAGCTTCCGGCCCGGGGTGGTGCACCGCCTCGACAAAGACACCAGCGGCCTTCTTGTGGTGGCAAAGTCGGGTGAAGTGCACCGTAGACTGGTCGCCACGATGAAGGAGCGGGCCGTGGACCGCCGCTACCTTGCACTGGTGCACGGTGGCTTTGCGAGCGACAGTGGCACCATCGAAGCGCCGGTGGGGCGCGATCCGGTCCGCCGCACATCGATGACCGTGGGAGGGGTGGGCGCACGCGACGCACGCACGCATTTCCGCGTGCTGGAGCGCCTCGGCGACTTCAGCCTGGTCGAGGCGCGCTTGGAGACGGGGCGCACCCACCAGATCAGGGTGCACTTCTTGGCCATCGGGCATCCGGTGGTTGGCGATCCCGTGTACGCGCGCCGTGACGCGGTGGGTCTGGGAAGACAGTTCTTGCACAGCTACCGGCTCTCGTTCGCACACCCCATTACCGGGGAATCTCTCGACATCGAAGCTCCCCTGCCCGAAGACCTTGCGGAAGTGCTGAGGAGACTGCGCGGGTAGGAGCGGCTGTCTGGGTGTTAGACTTCAGACACCGTGACTGATTCCACCAACAGAGCGCATCGTGGAGACGATAAGGCTGCGGCTTTCTTTGATCTCGACGGGACCTTGGTCGTAGGCCAGACAACCCTTCTGTTGGTGAGGTTCCTGCGGAAGGTGGGGGTGGTGAGCAGGGCCTTCGTCGTGGGGACCGGCCTGTGGTTCGTCGGGTACAAGCTGGGGCTGGTGAGAGTGACCGAGAGCTCCCGGGAGAAGGGTGCGGGGGTCTTCGCCGGTCTCGGGGAGCCCGAAGTCGATGATCTTATGGAACGTTTCGTCGATGAGGAGCTGGCGCCGAGGTTCCACGCCGCGGCGACGGCTGCGCTCGCGGAGCATCTGGCCGAGGGAGATCGCGTCATGGTCATCTCGGCCGCCCTGGATCCGGTGGTCAAGGCGTTGTGCCGGCGCTTGAACGTCGTTCACTACGTGGGTACCCCGTGCGAGGTGGTGGAAGGGAGCTACTCCGGCCGCCTGACCGGCCCCAGTCCACACGCGTACGAGAAGGTGAGAGTCGCGGCTGCGTTCATGGAGAGATGGGGTGTCGCCCCGCAGGAGTGCTGGGCGTACGCCGATCACGGCACCGATCTGCCGCTGCTGCGCTCCGTGGGGCATCCAGTGGCCGTCAATGCGCGATCCCCGCTTCTGAAGGCAGCACAGCAAGAAGGCTGGCCCATACTACGCTGATACATACCGAGAACGACCCTGGGAGGCAGGCTCATGGCTGACAGGTTCCCGCAGGAAGTGGCCCAAGGTCGCGATATCGACCGGCTGGCGATCGACACCATCCGCACTCTGGCGATCGACGCCGTTCAGAAGGCGAATTCGGGCCATCCCGGCATGCCTCTGGGAGCCGCGCCCATGGCGCACATACTCTGGACCAGGTACCTCAGGTTCGACCCTGCGGATCCCGGCTGGCCGGACCGCGACCGCTTCGTGCTGAGCGGCGGCCACGGGTCGATGCTGCTCTACGCCCTGCTGCATCTGGCAGGTTTCGGCCTCTCGGTGGAAGAGCTGCAGGCCTTCCGCCAGTGGGGCAGCCGCACACCCGGGCACCCAGAGCGCGGTCTTACCCCTGGCGTGGAGACGACCACGGGACCTCTGGGCGCGGGCTTCTCGAACGCCGTGGGGATGGCCATCGCCGAGACTTTCCTGGCGGCCACCTTCAACCGGCCTGAGTATCCTCTGGTGGACCACTTCACGTATGTGGAGCTTGGCGACGGTGACCTGATGGAGGGGCTGACGGCGGAGGCGGCGTCTCTTGCCGGACACCTGAAGCTGGGAAAGCTGATCGCCCTCTACGACGACAACTGCATCAGCATCGAGGGCTGCACGGGCCTTGCCTTCACGGAGGACGTGGGCAAACGGTTCGAGGCGTACGGCTGGCAGGTGCTGACCGTCGACGACGGCAACGACCTGGCCGCCATCGACGAGGCGATATCCGCCGCGCGCGCCGAGACGGCGCGGCCGTCGCTGCTCAAGATCCGCACCATCATCGGTTACGGCAGTCCCAACAAGGCGGGGACGGCGGAGAGCCACGGCGCCGCCCTGGGTGAGGAAGAGGTCAGGCTGACCAAGGAGGCCCTCCGCTGGCCCGGCGACCTGTTCTTCGCGGTGCCGGAGCGCGTCCGGGAGCAGTACGCGGGGGTGGCCGCCGGCGGAGCCGCGGCCCGGGCTCACTGGCTGGACCTGCTGACCCGCTACGAGGGCGTATACCCGGATCTTGCCCGGCAGTGGAGAGAGGCCATGGCAGGGCAGTTGCCGGAGGGTTGGCAGGAGAAGCTGCCGTCGTTCGCCGCCGGCCAGAAGGTGGCCACCAGGTCGGCGTCGGGCAAGGCGCTGAACGCGCTGGCGGCCGTCGTGCCGACCCTGGTGGGCGGCTCCGCCGACCTCGCCCCCTCCAACAACACCTACCTGGAAGGGCTCGGTGACTTTCAGGCCGGCAATCCCGGGGGCCGCAACCTGCGGTTCGGGGTGCGCGAGCACGCCATGGGCGGGGTCCTGAACGGCATGGCCTATCACGGCGGGCTCTTCCCGTTCGGGGGCACGTTCTTCGTGTTCACCGACTACATGAGACCGGCCATC
>JAFGIH010000087.1 GCA_016929985.1 Thermoleophilia bacterium
ATCCTCGCGGAAGCAGGCCTCAGTTTCATCGGCATAGGTATCCAACCGCCAGGGGTGGCGTGGGGCAGCATGGCGGCCGACGGCTATCGGCATCTCGCCAGCCACCCTCTGCTCTCGTTCGCTCCGTCGATCGCCATCATGATCGTGGTATTCGCCTTCAACATGGTGGGAGACGGCCTGCGTGACGCTCTCGACCCTAAGCTGAGGGGCACGCTGTGATCGAACAACAGACCACCTGCGACCTCACTCCGCCGGGAGAACTGCTGCGCGTGAAGAACCTCACGACCGAGTTCAAGATCGAGGCAGGCATAGTGCATGCCCTGAACGGAGTCTCGTACACGGTCAACGAGCGGGAGATCATAGGCATAGTGGGCGAGAGCGGCTGCGGCAAGTCGGTCTCCCAGCTCTCCGTCATCCAGCTCATCCGCAAACCCGGCCGCATCGTCGGCGGTGAGGTGTGGTTCGAAGGAAAGAACCTCTTGGAGTACGATGCGAAGGGCCCGGAGATGCGGGCCATCCGCGGGGCGAAGATCGGCATGATCTTCCAGGAGCCCATGACCTCGCTCAATCCTGTTCTGACTATCGGCCGGCAACTGACCGAATCGCTCGAACTGCATCTCGACATGAGCAAGAAGGAATCGCGCGCTCGGGCTGCCGAACTGTTGAACCTGGTGGGCATCCCCAGCGCCGAGACTCGCCTGGACGACTACCCGCACCAGTTCAGCGGTGGGATGAGGCAGCGCGTGATGATCGCTATCGGCGTGGCGTGCCAACCCAAGATGCTCATCGCCGACGAGCCGACCACCGCCCTGGACTGCACCACTCAGGCTCAGTTGCTCGAACTGATGCTCGCGATGATCGAGGGATGCCGTGGTTCGCTCGTGCTCGTGACGCACAACCTCGGGGTGGTAGCTCGCTATGCGCACCGCATCTACATCATGTACGCGGGCAGGATCGTGGAACAGGGTCTCTGTCGCGACATCTTCTATAACCCGAGGCATCCCTACACCGTCGGCCTCCTGAAGAGCGTGCCTCGCTTGGATGAAGAACTGGGTCGCCGGTTGGTGCCCATCGAGGGGACCCCCCCGAACCTCATCGGCATGCCCTCGACCTGCGCCTTCTTACCCCGCTGCCCTGAACGGGGCGAGCGCTGCCGGCTGGAGCCCTGGCCGGAGCTGGAGCCGGTCGACGGTGAGGGCCACATGGCGGCATGTTACATGTGCGCCGGAAAGGCGGGAGAATGACCACCGTGGCGGATGTCGAGCGCGCCCCGGAGAAGACGCGCACGAGAGATATGCTTCTCGAGGTCGATGGCCTGAAGATGTATTTCCCCATCATGAGGGGGCTCCTCAAGAGGAAGGTCGGCGAGGTCAAGGCCGTCGACGGCGTGTCGTTCAGGATGAGGAAAGGGGAGACCCTTGGCCTCGTCGGCGAGAGCGGTTGCGGCAAGACGACTGTGGGAAGATGCATCAGCCGGCTGTACAAGCCCACAGCCGGTCGCATCCTGTTCGACGGCACGGACATCTCGTCCATACCGGAGAAGGAGTTCAGGCCGCTTCGCCGTCATATCTCCGTGATCTTCCAGGACCCTTATGGGTCGTTGGATCCCCGGCAGTCGGCCGGAGGCATCGTGGGCGAGCCGCTCAAGATCCAACGGATGGTCGAGAGCAAAGAGGACTACACCCAGAGGGTCGAGAGTCTCTTCACCAAGGTGGGCCTTGACCCGGACCTCATGGGCCGCTTCCCGCACGAGTTCAGCGGCGGGCAGCGCCAGAGGATAGGCATCGCGCGGGCGCTGGCGGGAGACCCCAGCCTGATCATCTGCGACGAACCGGTCTCGGCGCTGGACGTGTCCATCCAGGCGCAGATCATCAACCTTCTTATGGATCTCAAAGAGGGTCTGGCGGGTCTCAGCTACATCTTCATCGCTCATGATCTCTCCGTCGTCAGGCACTTCAGCGACCGTATAGCGGTGATGTACTTGGGGCGGATCGTCGAGATCACGACGCCGCTCGAGCTCTATGCCAATCCCGTTCATCCCTACACCAGGGCCCTTCTGTCGGCGGTCTGTGTGCCGGACCCGGATCTCGAAGCCGCACGCGAGCGTATTGTGCTACAGGGTGAGGTGCCGAGCCCGGTGAACCCGCCCCCGGGCTGCACGTTCCATGCGCGATGCCCGATCGCCCAACCGTCGTGCCGTGAGACGATCCCCCAACTCAAAGAGATCGGTGACGACCACGAGGTCGCCTGCCTGGCTGTGACATGAACGTCATCGAAGCAATCGAGTCCCGCCGGTCTATCCGGGCCTTCAAGCCGGACCCCGTGAGCAGGGAGGTGCTACTCAAGATCCTCGCCGCCGCGAACTGGTCGCCCTCGTGGGCCGACACGCAGCCCTGGGAGGTCTTCGTGGCAGGCGGGGAGACTCTGGCGAAGATCCGCGAGCGCTTTCTCGCCCGGTATTCCGACGGCGTGCCGATGGCCAACGACGTTCCGCGTCCGAAGGAATGGCCTCCGGGGCCCTTGCAACGGATGCTCGACTTCGTCAACGCCCGCTGTACCGCCATGGGCGTCGTTCCCGGCAACGAGGCCGAGCGTGAAGCCAGCATGCGGCGGAACTTCGAGTTCTTCGACGCTCCTGCGGTCGTTTATCTCTGCCTTCACAAGGACTTGTCGCCCTGGTCGTACTTCGACCTGGGCCTGTATG
>JAFGIH010000774.1 GCA_016929985.1 Thermoleophilia bacterium
CTTCGCAATCGCAACTACCGCCTGTTCTGGGGCGGACAGCTGGTCTCTCAGGCCGGCACCTGGATGCAGGATGTGGCCCTCAGCTGGCTGGTGGTCATGCTGACCGATTCGCCTATCGCTCTTGGGCTGACCATGACCTTCCGCTTCCTTCCGGCTCTGCTCTTCTCGCTCCACGGCGGCGTGCTCGCCGACCGGCTCCCCAAGCGGAGGACGCTGATCATCGCGCAGACGACTCATCTGCTGGTGGCCCTTGCAGTGGCGGTTCTCACCTCCGCAGATGCGATCACCGTGACGCTCATCTACTCTCTGGCCGCGGTGCGGGGTCTCGTGGATTCCATCGAAGGGCCGGCGCGCCAAGCTTTCGTCCCCGAGATGGTGGGTAGAAAAGACCTGCCGAACGCCGTGGCCCTCAACTCGACGCTCTTCAACGCCGCTCGCGTAGCCGGGCCGGCGATCGGCGCGGTGGTCATCAGCGCCTTGGGTGGAGGTAAGGATGCGATCGCGGCCTGCTTCTACATCAATGTGGTGACCTACCTTGCCGTGATAGCTGCGCTCTTCGCCATGCGGCCCAGCGAGTTGCATCTGATCCCCCTTGCTCCGCGCGGCAAAACGATGAGGCAGCTTCGTGAAGGGTTCAGGTATGTCCGGGCAACACCGGAGGTCATGGTGATCTTCATCGTGATGAGTTGCATCGGCGCCTTCGGCTACAACTTCCAGACCATGTTGCCGCTGGTCACGAAGTGGCTGCTCAACGCGGGAGCGTCCACCCTCTCCTTGCTCACGACGGCTATGGGCATCGGGTCGGTGGTGGCAGGGCTGTTCATCGCGTACCGCGGCAAGGGGGGTCTGCGACTGCTTCTCGGCTCGGCAGGCTTCTTTGTGATCCTACTGGTGCTGATGGCGTTGTCGACGTCCATTGTGGCGACGACGGCCGTGCTGTTCGTGGCCGGCATCGTGGGCATCCTGTTCATGACCACTGCAAACACCCGTCTGCAGACTCTGGCTCCCGACCACCTGCGCGGACGAGTGATGGGCATCTACATCCTGCTCTTCATCGGCACCGTCCCCATCGGCAGCTACATCATCGGGGCTATGGCCGAGTATGTGGGTGTGCGTATCACTATCCTCACCATGGCCGGCATCTGCGCCGCGGGCGTCGCGGCCGGATCGTTCTACGCGCTGCGTTCCCGCAAGGCGTTGGGCGCAGAAGTGGAGCCCGACCCCGCGCTGGCAGTGGAAACGCCCGAGTGGGATCTCACCGAGACGGCCGGTCTGGAGAAAGGCGCAGGGGCGGCGTAAGCTGAGGGGGCGTTGTGAGCGCCGACGCGGCTTGGAGGGGAGATGCGACATTCGCTCTGGGGCCGGCGCGCGGGCCCGCTACTCATGCTGCTCACCATGGCCGCACTGCTGTCCGGTGCGCTGGGTGGCTTGGCCTGCGACGGCGCAGACCCGCTGGCCGGGCCGGTAGGCGCCGGCGATCCCTATCTGCCCCGAGCTGGGAACGGTGGCTACCAAGTCCTGCACTACGATATCGCGCTAGATGTCGATCCGGCTTCAGGCTCTGTCGAGGGACGCGCCAAGATCCTTGCCGTCACCGAGTCTCGACTTTCGTCACTCAATCTCGATTTCTCGGGCCTTCAGGTGGGTGACGTCAGCGTGGACGGTGAAGGCGCGGACTATCGGCTGGAAGGTCAAGAACTGACCGTCTACTGTCCGGAGGTATTCGACGCCCACGAAGAGGTATCGGTGGAGGTGACGTACTCGGGAAGGCCGAAGGCTTTCGCGGACGCCGAATCGTTCATGGTGGGTTGGAGGCAAGACGGAGACTACATCTATACGCTCGATGAGCCTCTGGGCGCTTCCACGTGGTTCCCTGCCAGCGATCACCCTTCTGACAAAGCCACCTATACCTTCCGGCTCACCGTGCCGGAGTCACACGTGGCCGTGGCGAACGGGGTGCTGGTCGAGACTGTGCCGTCGGCGGCTGGACGGACCTTCGTGTGGGAGATGCGCCGACCGATGGCCAGCTATCTGGCCGCCGTCAGCGTGGGAGACTACGTTTTGCGGGAGAGCGAAAGTCCGAACGGGGTGCCCATCCGCGACTACTACGCACCCCGCCTGGTGGATGAAGCCGTACCCTTGTTCGCCGGCACTGGGGATATGATCGCCTTCTTCGCCGATCGGTTCGGCCCCTACCCCTTCGACGTCTATGGCGTGGTGGTCCCGGCCGTCCCGACCGGCGCCGCTATGGAGAACCAGACGCTGTCCCTCTTTGGTGAAGACGTTCTGGACCGTCTGTCTTCCGATGACGTCGTCAGAGACACCTACATCTCGCACGAGCTGGGCCATCAGTGGTTTGGCAACAGCGTGACAATCACCCAATGGAAGGACATCTGGCTGAACGAGGGTTTCGCCACCTATGCCAGCTGGCTGTGGCTGGAACACGACCGCGGTCCGGAGACGCTGGACGCCATGGTGGACGAGAGCCAAAGGATGCTGCAGA
>JAFGIH010000775.1 GCA_016929985.1 Thermoleophilia bacterium
CATCTGCGACGACCCGGTGATGATGGCCGCCTATTTCAAGACCGACTTCGCCGCCGTGGTCATGCCCGGTAACACGGCTGAGGTCCAGGCGGTCGTCAAGCTGTGCAACAAGTACAAACTGAAGTTCCGGCCCATCAGCGGAGGCTGGACGGGAGTGTTCGAGCCGAACACGGTCATGCTCGATCTCAGGCGCATGGACAAGATCATCGAGATCGACGAGAAGAATATGTATGCGGTCTGCGAACCTTACGTGACCTCGGCGCAGCTGCAGGCCGAACTGTTCAAACGGGGGCTCAACACCAACATCAAGGGATCAGGTTCCCAGGGGTCGGCGCTGCTGCGCGGCCATGGGCCCATGGACCAGTCGTGCGGCGCCGACGACCGCAACCACCTGGCCGTCGAGTGGGTGACGCCCGAGGGAGACCTGGTTAAGATCGGGTCATTGGGATCGTGCGACGAGTTCTTCTGTGGAGATGGGCCCGGCCCGTCGCTGCGGTGCCTCGTGCAAAGTACGGTGCCGCCGAGCTGCACGCCGGGCATCTTCACCAAGGTGGCGACCAAGGTCTATCACTGGCCGGGACCGGAGCGGTACCACCTCAAGGGCAACTCGCCGAACTACAGTCTCGCCGAGAAGCCCCCGTACATGATGCTGCGCTATTACAGCTTCCCCTCGGTGGACGAGCTCATGGACGCCGAGTACAAGCTTGGTGAGGCCGAGATCTGCTTCATCCTCTACGGCATCAACATGGCGATGGTTTCGGCCAACGTCACCTCCTCCAACGAAGAACAGGAGGCCTTGTTCCACAAGATAGCGGGCGAGGTGCAGGGTCCCGGCTTTGTGGTGATCCTTGCCGGCAACTCCGAGAAGGACTTCGAGTACAAGAAGAAGGTGCTCGATACCATCATCGCCGCTACCGGCGGTGAGTCGCTCAAGGCCGTGGAAGAACAGCCGCAGATCGAAGATACTCTTATGCGCCAGTGCACCAGGGTCAGCGGCGCCATCAGGGAGACGTTCCGGCCCGGTGGTTACTTCAAGTCCATCCCCGTCATGGGCCAGCGCGACTTGACCGTCCGGTGGGCCATCGGAGCGGGCGAGGCCAAGAAGCCTCTCATCGAGAAGGGCCTCATCGTGGACGATGGCGGCGCCTTCTTCGGGTGGGGTGTGGAGCACGGGCATCTCGGCAAGACCGAGATCTTCTGCGCCTTCAGCCCCATGAACCCCGAGGCCTGGAAGGTCGTCGACGCGTGGGAGTCGGAGCAGGGCGGTAGGGCTCTCGACGAGAACTACTTTGCGCTCACCATGGCTCCACTCGACGTCATCGACGAGAAGACCGGGCCGAAGCTTTCCAACTATCACCTGTGGTGGTACAAGGTCTTGGACGAGCTCGATCCCAACGGCGTGATTCCGCTCAAGGGCGTCAGTAAGCTGACTCCCTAGAGTCCGCGGTCGTTTTTCGAGATGGGGGCGAGCCCACCGAGGCTCGCCCCCATCTCGCCTGCGCGGCAGGGGTGTTCGGCTGCCACGGCTATATCAGGAACGATGATGAGGGAGGTCGGCAACGTTGGCACTCAGTAGCGAGATCTATCGCGCGTTCGCGGATGTAGTGGGCGACGAGAGCATCTGCGACGACCCGGTGATGATGGCCGCCTATTTCAAGACCGACTTCGCGGCCGTCATCATGCCGAAAGACACCGTCGAGGTCCAGGCGGTGATCAGGCTCTGCAACAAGTTCAGACTCCAGTTCCGCCCCATCTGCACAGGTTGGACGGGCGTGTTCGTACCCGGCACGGTCCTCCTCGACCTGCGGCGTATGGACAAGATCGTCGAGATCGACGAGAAGAACATGTATGCGGTGGTCGAGCCATACGTGACCTCCGCCCAGCTCCAGGCCGAGCTGTTCAAGCGGGGGCTCAACACCAACATCAAGGGAGCCGGCGCTCAGTGCTCCGCCATGCTGCGGGGCCACGGGCACCTCGATCAGTCGTGTGGCGCCGACGACCGCAACCATCTGGCCGTCGAGTGGATCACCCCCGATGGCGAGCTGGTCAAGATGGGTTCCTGCGGCTCGGTGAACGAGTGGTTCTGTGGCGACGGGCCTGGACCGTCGCTTCGGTCCTTGGTCAGTAGTGTGGTGCCGCCCAGCACGACACCAGGGGTGCTGACCAAAGTAGCCATGAAGCTCTATCACTGGCCGGGACCGGCGAGGTACCCGCTCAAAGGGTACGCGCCGAGGTATACGCTGGCGGAGCATCCAGCCAACATGATGGCCCGCTACTACAGTTTTCCCACCCTGGAGCAGATGTGGCAGGCGGAGATCTCTCTGGGCGAGGCCGAGGTGTGTTACGAGCTGATGGGCTTCAACGCGGCCATGGTCTCGGCCAATATCTCGAACTGCAACGAACAAGAGATGGCCATGTTCAACCGTCTCTCCAAAGAAGTGCAGGGCCCCGGCTTCTTCGTGATCATCGCCGGCCATTCCCAGGCCGACTACCAATACAAGAAGAAGGTGCTCGAGACTATCGTCGCCGACAACGACGGCCGGTCTCTGGGGACGGTCGAGGACCCCGAGATCGAAGGCATACTACTCACTCACTGCACCAGGATCAGCGCTTCGGTGCGGGAGACGTTCCGGCCGGGCGGTTATTTCAAGTCTATCCCGGTCATGGGCCAGAGGGACCTGACCATCAGATGGGCCATCGGGGCCGGCCAGGCCAAGTTGCCTCTCATCGAGAAGGGTTTGATCGCCGACGACGGCGGAGGCTTCTTCGGATGGGGGGTCGAGCAGGGACACCTCGGCAAGACCGAGATCTTCTGCGCCTTCAGCCCCATGAATCCCGAGGCCTGGAAGGTCGTCGATGCGTGGGAGGCCGAGCAAGGTACGAGGGCGCTCGAGGAGAAGTACTTCGC
>JAFGIH010000776.1 GCA_016929985.1 Thermoleophilia bacterium
GCACCGAGTATCTCGACTTCTTCGGGGGAATCCTGACGGTGAGTGTGGGGCACTGCAACGAGACGGTCACCCAGGCCGTGGTAGAGCAGAACCAAACGCTGCAGCACGTTTCCACGCTCTATATCAACGAGCCGCAGGCCAGGCTGGCCAAGAAGCTGGCCGAGGTCACACCGGGCGATCTCCACAAGAGCTTCTTCAGTTCGTCGGGCACCGAGGCCAACGAGACGGCCGTGCTCTTTGCCAGGTTGGCCACCGGCCATTCCGACATCGTCGCGCTCCGCCACGCATATTCTGGCCGCAGCGAAGTCACCATGAACATCACCGCGCACTCGACCTGGCGCCCCATGCCCAGCAGCGTCGCCTACATCAAGCATGCCCACAACCCGTATTGCTACCGGTGCGCGTTCGGGCTCACCTATCCAAACTGCGACATGCGCTGCGCCCGCGACGTGGAGGAACTCATCCAGACCACCACCAACGGGCAGGTCGCCGCTTTCATGGCCGAGCCCATCCAAGGTGTGGGTGGGTTCATCGTGGCGCCCAAGGAGTATTTCGAGGTGGTGCTGGAGATCGTGCGCAGGTACGGTGGGCTCTTCATCTGTGACGAGGTGCAGACCGGGTGCGGGCGCACGGGCAAGACCTTCTGCGGTATCGAGCATTGGGGTGTCCAGCCCGACATCATGACCTTCGCCAAGGGCTTGGCCAATGGACTACCCATGGCCGCCACCATCGCGACGCCGGCGGTGGCCGACAGCTTCAAGGGTCTCTCCATAGCCACCTTCGGCGGCAACCCGGTGAGCACGCGGGGCGCACTGGCCACCATCGAGTACATCCAGAACGAGCGACTCGCCGACAACGCCGACGTGCAGGGCAAGCGGCTCCGCGAGGGTCTCGAGGCACTCAAGGCCAAGCACCCGTGCATCGGCGACGTCCGTGGAATGGGCCTGATGCAGGCTCTCGAGCTGGTCGACCCGGCCTCGTCCGACGGCAAGGCGCCTGACCCCAAGAAGGTACTGAAGGTATTCGAAGAGACGCGCCGCCTGGGGCTGCTCATAGGCAAGGGCGGCCTCTACGGCAACGTCATCCGGCTCACGCCGCCGCTCATCGTCTCTGGACGCGAGGTCGACGACGCCCTCGGGTTGCTCGATAAGGCCTTTGCAGCAGCGGGGTAGACCCGGCGGCTACTGATACTTCTTGAAACTATACCGCTCGGCCAGCGCGGCCTTCTCCTCCTGCGGCAAAGCAGTGAAGTAACCCTTCCAGCCAGGACAGAAGTTGATGTGCCAACGCCAGAGTCGTCCCAGAAACGACCGGGAATTGGCGTCGTACTTGGACCGAAAAGGACAGCTCCCGCAACCCGGTTCAGCCATAGTGCACCCCCAAGAGGCAGATCGCCCACGACAATGTTGCTCATACGACGCTAGCTCATGTTCGGCCCGTTCGCAAGAGCCGCACCCCGCCGACATATCCTCGGGTCACACGTCGATCCATTTGCTGGTACGCTGGCAATGACGAACGCTCACGCATTCGGGTCCAGGTTCGAAAGGAGCACAGGTGGCGACGGTGGAGATAGACGCAGGTGTCTGCGGACATACGGCAACGGTCACGGCCATGCGGGGCGAGGGCTACTCAGTCAAACTCGCCATAGAGAGCACCTGCCCTCACGTGCAGGCTCTTGATGCCGAGATAGACGAGGTCGATGCCTTGCGACAGATCGGCCTGCGAGGGGGGCTTCCCTCGGTTCTCGAGACGGCCTACAACCATTGTGCGCATGCCGCCTGCCCGGTCCCGGCCGGTCTGGTGAAGGCCATCGAAGTCGCCGCCGGCTTGGCCCTACCCCAGGACGTGGCCATGCGCGTGAGCCGAGACTGAAGGGAGACAGCGAGGGTCAGATCCTTGACGGCAAGGTACCCACCGGTGCTTAGAACGGCGCCGCGTTTCAGACCGACTTCGTCTCGCTCAGTGGCATCACCCTCCGTAGGGAAGGCGCCTGGGCCGCGGACATGCACATCCGAATCAACATGGTGCCTGGCGACGGCATCCGGATTGCATGGCGCGAGGTCAAATTAGCCCGTGGCCCAAGCCGGAGCTTGCGCAGGACTACTCTCCCTTGATCTTGTCCAGCATCTGCATGGTCGAGCTGCGAAAGCCCTTTAGCAGGTCGCCGTGGACCTGCTCCTTGAGTTCGTCTACGGTCCAGCGTCCGCCAGGCTTCACCAGGTTGCCCACGAACTCCATCTCATCGTAGAGCATCACGGCCGACCCGATGACGAAGAACACGCATCCGTTGATGCCGGCAGCATCATCGGTGGCGAGATAGCAGATGAAGGGCGCTATGTCGTCGGAGGGCGGGCTATCGGCTATCGGCAGCCTCATGCTCTCGTGCGACCAGGGGCCCCTGCCTTCAGGCATGACCTTCTCGTAGGCGTCGAGCTCAAAGCCCGCCCGGGTCCGCGCGCCCGGCGCGAACGCGTTGCACGTGATCCCGTAGATGGCCACCTCCTGGGCGACCGCATGCGTAAGCCCTATGACACCGGCATTCGCGGCCGAGTAGTTCGCCTGCCTCATGCCGCCCCACTTGAAGGCTCCGGACGTGCAGTTGATGATGCGCCCGGACCCCTGCTCCATCATGAACGGCAGAGCGTGACGGATGCAGTTGAAGTGTGCCTTCGGCTTCACGCCGTGTACCTTGTCCCAGGTCTCTTCACTCATCTCCCAAATGGGACTGAAGGCGAACGTCCCGACGACGTTGACGAGGATGTCGATCTTCCCGAACGCGTCCACCGCGGTCTGGATAAGACCGCGGGCCGTCTCGAAATCGCTGACATCGCCGAAGAAGGCTTCGGCCTTGCCGCCGAGGTCTCGGATGGTCTGCGCCGTCGTCTCAGCGTCACCCGTGGCATCGGCGGCTTCCTTAAGAAACGCCCGACGCTCCTCGTCGCCGAGTTGCCCGACCAGTTCGTCGCTCATGATAGCGAAGCCCGTGGAGCCGGGCCTGCGGTTGTTCGTGACTACGGCGGCCCCCTCTTTCGCCATGGCGATGGCTATCGATCTTCCAATGCCCTGGCCTGACCCGGCTACCACCGCGACTTTGCCTTTCAGGTTGTCACTCATCGGCTATCACTCCTTCGGAAGTAGGGATTAGAGGGACTACACGCATAGCAGCGTCGCGGCAAGCGCATTCATGGCGGCATGCATGATCATGCCAGGCCAGACCGAATTGGACCTCTGGTACAGATATGCAAACACGCAGCCCAGCACGAAACCGGGGATGAAGAAGGTGAGCTCCATGTGGGAGGCCGCGAACAAAGCCGCGCTGATGGCTGCCGCCCATCGCCAGCCGTAGCGGGTCCGCAGACCGGCGAACACGAAGCCGCGGAAGAACACCTCCTCCACGAACGGAGCCACCAACACGATAGTGACGATCAGTGGCCAGGGATTCGACAGTTGTTGGAAAAGAGGGGTCGGGTCGGTTTGAACCTCCAGGCCATAGAGGCCGAGCAACCC
>JAFGIH010000777.1 GCA_016929985.1 Thermoleophilia bacterium
AGAAGATCTAGGTCGGTCGCAGACCCTCTAGAAGAGACGGAGATTCAAGGTGGCGAAGAAGGTACGGGCGATAGTCAAGTTGCAGTGCGTCGGGGGCAAGGCGAGCCCGGCCCCTCCGGTCGGCCCTGCTCTGGGTCAGCATGGCGTGAACATCATGGAGTTCTGCAAGGCCTACAATGCGGCCACTCAGGACCGCCTCGACCAGGTGGTCCCGGTGGAGCTTACCGTCTTCGAAGACCGGTCTTTCACGTTCATCCTCAAGACGGCTCCGGCCGCTGTACTCATACGCCAGGCTGCGGGCATCGCTAAGGGATCGGGCAATCCTCGCAAGGAGAAGGTGGGCAAGATCACCAATGATCAGCTGCGGCAGATCGCCGAGGTGAAGATGCCCGACCTCAACGCGAACGACATCGACGCGGCCATGAAGATCCTGGCCGGAACGGCTCGTAGTATGGGAGTTACCATAGTGGAATAGGCCCGCACCGCCGGGCACGACAGGTGGGAGGGCCGGGTGGCCCGTCTGACCACCAGGAGGTATCGCGATGAGCAAGGATTCCAAGCGCTTCAAAGAAGCCAAGAAGGCCGTGGAGCAGGGCCGCGTCTACACCCCCGTGGAAGCAGCCACTCTGTTAAAGAGCCTTGAAACGGCCAACTTCGACGAGACGGTCGAGGTCCACATCAAGCTGGGTGTCAATCCCCGGCACGCCGATCAGCAGGTGCGCGGCACCGTCATGTTGCCGCACGGCACGGGCAAGTCCGTTCGGGTGGCCGTTTTCGCCAAGGGTGAGAAGGCCACCGAGGCTGAGGCCGCCGGCGCCGATCTGGTAGGGGCTGAAGACCTCGCGGCGCAGGTCGAGGGAGGCATGCTCGATTTCGACGCCGCCATCGCCACTCCCGACATGATGGGTGTGGTAGGCAAGCTGGGCCGGGTGCTGGGCCCGCGGGGGCTCATGCCCAACCCGAAGGCGGGCACCGTGACCTTCGAGGTCGGCAAGGCCGTCACCGACATGAAGGGCGGCAAGATCGAGTACCGTACCGACAAGTTCGGCGTCGTGCACGTGATCATCGGCAAGAAGTCGTTCACCACCGAGCAGTTGGTGGGCAATTACGGCGAGATACTGGGTGAGCTCATCCGGGTCAAGCCGGCGTCCGCCAAGGGCAAGTACCTACGATCCATCACCATCACGAGCACCATGGGCCCCGGCATCCCGCTGGATACCTCCAAGACCCGGGCGCTGGTGGAAGAGGAAGCCTGAGCGGCAGGCTCTTACAACTGTGAATGGCACGACGGGCGCCCTGCGGGTGCCCGTCTTTCTACATATAGGGACACGCGGGTGTCAGCCGTAGGCGTTCGAAGGCGAGGAGAACCATCATGTTCGAGCTGAGAGAGATAACGCCGCGGGTGCAGCGGCTCCGTGACAAGTACCGGGACGCCCTTCCCACGCTCGATGCCGAGCGGGTCAGGATACTGACCGACTACTACAAGGTGAGCGATAAGGAGCAGCCGGTCTTGCGGCGGGCGAACGCCCTCTACGAGATCCTCAGCAAGATGCCCGTGAGGGTGGAGCCCGACGAGCTCATCGTCGGGAAGGTGAGCGGGCACTTTCGGGGTTGCAGCCTCTGGCCTGAGTGGGGCGGCCTGGGGTGGCTCATCCAGGAGCTCGACAGCGGCGCCTACGACAACAAGACGGTCGCCGACGGCTACATGACGCTCTCCGACCCCGACCGGGAGTACCTGCGCTCGGTGGAAGGCTTCTGGCGCGAGAACTGCATCAGCGCCACCGTCGATGCCGCCATGCCTCCGGAGCTGGCGACGCTTGCGAGCGCCGTCGTGCTCTTGTCCGGTCCCGTGGGCAACGGCGCCGTGCCCAGTGGCCATTTCAACGCCAACTACCGCAAGGTAATCGAGAAGGGCTTCGGCGCTATCAAACGGGAGGCAACGCAGAAGCTCGAGGAGCTGAACGGCAAGATCACCGGCCACGATGCGGAGAAGCACTTCTTCTATCGCGCGGTTGTCAGGTGCTGCGACGCGGCCATCGTGTTCGCGAAGCGGCACGCGGAAGAATGCCGCCGCCTCGCCGCAGAGTGCCCCGGCGATGATCCCCACGCGCGCGGTCCGGTAGACGAGACGCGCCGCGAGGAGCTGCTCGCGCTGGCTGATTCGCTCGAGTGGATCATGGAGAACCCGGCCAGGACCTTCCACGAGGCGCTCCAGGCCTGCTATCTCTACCACCTGCTCCTCAGCCTCGAGGGCAGCTACCTGGGGCTGACCATCGGCCGGGTCGACCAGCACGTGGGTGACTACCTCCAGGCCGATCTGGAGGCGGGGCGGATCACTCTGGGTGAAGCTCAAGAGCTCATGGACTGCTTCTTCCTCAAGCTTGCCGACCTGTTCATGTCAGGGCCGGTGTTTCTCATGCGCACGGCCGGGGCCTACTCAAACAACATGCGTATCACCATCGGAGGTCGCAAGCCCGACGGCAGCGATGCCACCAACGAGGCTACTTATCTCTGTCTGCAGTCGACACTGCGGTTGGAGCTCCACGATCCCAACCTCTCGCTTTGTCTGCACAAGGATTCGCCGGACGAGCTGTGGGAGGCGGGCATCGAGACTTCCAAGAAGGTGGGCGGCGTCCCGACTTTGGACAATGCCGACCGCGTCGCCGAGCTTCTGCACAACCGGGGGCTCGCCATGGAGGATGCGCGCAACTTCTGCGTGTGCGGCTGCGTGGAGTACTCCGGGTCGGGCTGCGAGTACGCCAATGCGAGCGGCCCGTTCTCAAAGGCCTTCGTGAATGTCAACAACATCCTTCTGCAGGCCATCAACAACGGCGTCAACCCGCAGAACGGCCAGCGGGGCGGGCTGGAGACCGGCCTCCTCTCCGATATGGAGACCTTCGACGAGGTGAAAGAGGCCTTCAAGGCACAGCTCGAGTACTTCCTCGACTGGCAGTTCACCATCTACGCCATCTGCGAGTACGTGGGCATCCGCGAGATGCCGGTGCCCATCGCCTCGGCGACGATGGATGGGTGCATGGAGAGCGGGCGCGACATGATGTGGGGTGGAGCGAAGTACAACTCTACGGGTGTTGCGACGATGGGCGTGGGCACCCTGGCCGACAGCCTGGCCGCCATCAAATACATGGTCTACGACAAGAGGCTGTGCACCGACCGTCAGCTGCTCGATGCGGTGCGCGCAGACTGGAAGGGCCACGAGCTACTCAGGGAGCGCATCAAGAACGAGGTCCCCAAGTACGGCAACGGCGACCCCTATGTGGACGAGCTCGCCACCTGGGCCGTCCAGCTCTTTGCCGACAAGGTGAACTCGTACCTGGGGCCCCGGGGCGTGCACCAGGCTGGGCTGTACTCGGCCGCGGCCAACGTCATGTGGGGATACATGACCCACGCGACCCCAAACGGCCGCCGCACCGGCGAGCCGCTCTCCGACGCGGCCACGCCTTCGAACGACGCTGAGAAGAACGGCCCCACGGGGGTCATGCGATCGGTGCTGGCACTCGACTCGGGCCGGTTCGGCAACGGTCTGCAGTTCAACATGAAATTCCATCCCTCCAGCCTGGAGGGCCCGGACGGCAACGAGAAGCTGCGCCGGCTGGTGGAGGCTTTCTTCGAACAGGGCGGCCAGCAGGTGCAGTACAACGTGATCGATTCGCAAGTGCTGCGGGAGGCGCAGGCCAAGCCCGAGGAGTACCGTGACCTCGTGGTGAGGGTGGCCGGCTTCTCAGCTTATTTCGTCGAACTCTACGAGGATCTGCAGGATCACCTGATCGCGAGGGCGGAGTTGTCGGTCTAGGCCGGCGAGGCCGCGGCCCTCTCTCAGTGAGTGGCAGACCGGCCCACTACCCTGCCTCCGCAGCGCGCCAGATACCTGTGGGCGACGGAGACTGCTCCGGCAGGGCAGCGGACCGGTCTGGACCTCGCCGCGCCGGGCCGCGGCCTCGCGGGCTGGCTGTGAGGTTGGGGCGCGGGGCCTCACTTCATGAGCGCGCCTTCTCCGTCCGCTTACCCCTCCGTAGTGCGCCGCCGGGTCCGCACCGCCACCGGTCTCGCTCGCGGTGCTATAATGCGCCCCCTATCCGCCCAAGACAGCTGGTGCCGCTCCGGCGGCAGAAGCGGAAGAGGCCTTGCGGAACGAGTTCCGGGTCTTCCCGCCAGCCGAGGCAGAGTGTGACCGACATAAGGCTCGTACGAGCGTGTGATGTCATCGTCCGCCTCTGCTACAGGAGGTGGACGATTTGTTTGTGAAGGAGGTGAAACAGTATGCCGAGACCGGACAAGATCGAGACCGTGAAGGAGATCGCCGCTGATCTCAAAGCGACGAACATCTACTACTTCTTGGACTATCGAGGCCTGACCTTCGCCGAGACCAGCGACCTCCGGGCGCGTCTTCGCAAAGCCGACGCGAATCTCAAAGTGGTGAAGAACACCCTTGCCAAGATCGCAGCCACCGACGCCGGCGTCGAGGGGCTCGATGGTTACCTCCAAGGGCCCACGGCCATCGCCTATTGCCATGGTGATCCCGTGAAAGTCGCCAAGATCATCCAGGACTTCATCAAAGAGAAGAAGAAGCCCATCGTCCTGCGTGGGGGCAGGTTGGAGCGCTCCCTTCTTACCACGGCCGACATGGAGAAGCTCGCCACGCTTCCCAGCCGCGAGCAGCTTCTGGGACAGTTGGTGGGTCTCATAGCCTCACCGTTGACCGGGTTGGTCAACGTCCTCAACGGGCCTATCCGTGCGCTCGTGGTCATCATGGGCCAAGTGCAAGAGAAGAAGGCCAGCGCCGCCTGACAGGGCTGAGCGCGGGTTCTGATCGTCGTTCGTCAGTGCAAAGGTGTGTAGCAGTAACAGGAAGGAGATGAGCTAAGGTGACCCCTAACGAGCTCATAGAAGAGATCAAGAAGATGTCCGTGCTCGAGCTCTCCACGCTGGTCAAGGCGCTGGAAGAGGAATTCGGCGTGAGCGCCTCCGTAGCCGTGGCCGCCCCGGCCGCCGGCGCCGCCGCCGCGGCTCCGGCCGAGGAAGCTGAAGAGCAGACCGAGTTCGACGTTATCCTCAAGGCCGCCGGCGCCGAGAAGATCAAGGTCATCAAGGTCGTGCGTGCCCTCACCGGTCTGGGTCTGAAAGAGGCCAAGGACCTGGTCGACGGGGCCCCGAACCCGGTGAAGCAGGCCATTCCCAAGGCCGAAGCCGAAGACATCAAGAAGCAGCTCGAGGAAGTCGGCGCCGAGATCGAGGTCAAGTAGCCCTCTTACGTTGTCGGGGCGCCGGTATCAGTTCGGTGCCCCGACAACGAACACAAGCCCGGTTCTGGTGGGTGGAACACGATCCATCCAGGGCCGGGCTTGCCGTGCATTACACGTCATGTTAATATACAGGGTTGCGCGCTGAACCTTGTGCACACCCCCGGCATGTGAGGAGTGATCCCCTTTGGGCGAAAGGACGACTCCCAGAATTCGCAAGTCCTTCTCTAGTCTACCCCAAATACTCGACGTCCCCAATCTCATCGCGATACAGACCGAATCGTTCGAGTGGTTCAAGAACCAAGGCCTCAAAGAAACCATCGAGGACATCAACCCCATAGAGGACTACACGGGCAACTACGCCGTTGTGTTCGGGGAGTACGAATTCAAGGAGCCGGCCCTTACTCTCAAGGAGTGCCGGGACAAAGACCAGACCTATGCGGCTCCCTTGTTCATCACCGTCCGGTTCGAGAACCGGGAGTCGGGCGAGATCAGAGAGCAGAACGTCTTCATGGGCGACTTCCCCATGATGACCGAGCAGGGCACCTTCATCATCAACGGCACCGAGCGGGTCATCGTCACTCAGTTGGTACGCTCACCCGGCGCCTACGTCATGGCTGCCAAGGACCCCACCAAGCAGGTGCTGGTCGCCAACCTCATGCCGGCCCGTGGCTCGTGGCTGGAGTTCGAGATCGACAAGCGAGGGGCTGTCTCGGTACGTATCGACCGCAAGCGCAAGCTGCCGGCCACCGTGTTTCTGCGCGCCCTCGCCGGTATCGACTCTCAGAAGACCAAGGACGAGCCCGACCTGCTGTCTCAGGGCACCGACGAGGAGATCCTCGCTCTCTTCGACAGCAACCCGTTCATCAAGGCGACCCTTGAGAAGGACTCGGTCCGTTCAGTGGACGAGGCCTTGGTCGAACTGTTCAAGAAGCAGCGTCCGGGCGAACCGCCCACGCTCGAGGCCAGCCGCAACCTGCTCTGGAACATCTGCTTCGATCCCAAGCGCTACGATCTCACTCGGGTCGGTCGGCACAAGCTGAACGCCCGGCTGGGTCTGGAGACCGACCTCGACGTCCGTACTCTCACCAAAGCCGACATCATCGCTCTGGTGAAGGAGTTGGTGGCGGTACCTCTGGCCATCGACCACGAGCACCTCTTGGAGGAAGCACGTGACTTGGCCGAGGTGGCGCCCAGCCTTCCCTGGGATGAAGTGGCCAACCGTCTCGACGAGTACGAGCACTTCGGCAACCGTCGCCTGCGCATGGTGGGCGAGCTGGTGCAGGAGGCCTTCCGGGTGGGCCTCTACCGCATGGAACGGGTGGTGCGCGAACGCATGACCACCGAAGATGTCGACACCATCACCCCGCAGTCCATCATCAACATCCGCCCGGTGGTGGCGGCTCTCAAGGAATTCTACGGGAGCTCGCAGCTCTCGCAGTTCATGGACCAGACGAACTCGCTGGCGGGGCTCACCCACCGCCGCCGCCTGTCCGCTCTGGGCGCGGGCGGTCTCACCCGCGAGCGGGCGCCCATCGAGGTGCGCGACGTGCACCCGACGCACTATGGGCGCATGTGCCCTATCGAGACGCCGGAAGGCCCGAACATCGGGCTCATCGGCTCGCTCTCCAGCTATGCCACCGTGAACGAGTTCGGGTTCATCCAGACCCCGTACCTCAAGGTCACCAAGGGCAAGGTCACCGACGAGATCGTGTGGCTCACGGCCTATCAAGAAGAGAAGTGCACCATCGCCCAGGCTAACGCACCGGTCGATCCCAAGGCTAAGACCTTCGTCGAAGAGACCCTGCTCGCGCGCGCTCCAGGTGGCGAGTACGTCAGCGCCAGGCGGGAGGACATCGACTATATGGATGTCTCGCCGCAGCAGATAGTCTCGGTGGCGACCGCCTTAGTGCCGTTCCTGGAGCACAACGACGCCAACAGGGCCCTCATGGGCTCCAACATGCAGCGCCAGGCGGTTCCGCTACTCGAGGCGGAGGCTCCGCTCATCGGCACGGGCATGGAGTTCCGTTCGGCCGTCGATACCGGCGACGTGCTCTTGGCCAAGAAGGGCGGCAAGGTGCGTAGCGTCTCCGCGGAGCGGATCCTCATCGAGGCCGAGGACGGCGAGGTGGAGTCGCACGAGCTGCTCAAGTTCGAGCGCTCCAACCAGGGCACCTTCATCCACCAGAAGCCGGTGGTGAACGTAGGTGACACGGTGCTTCCCAGCACCGTGCTGGCCGACGGCGCCTCCACCAAGAACGGGGAGCTGGCCCTGGGCCGCAACCTATTGGTGGCCTTCATGAGCTGGGAGGGTTACAACTTCGAGGACTCCATCGTCATCAGCGAGCGGTTGGTGAAAGACGACGTTCTCACCTCGGTGCATATCGAGGAGTATGAGGTCGAAGCCCGGTCCACCAAGCTGGGCGACGAGGAGATCACCCGCGACATCCCCAACCGTTCGGAAGAATCGCTCGCCGACCTGGACGAGGACGGCATCGTGCGCATCGGCGCCGAGGTGGCGTCCGGCGACCTTCTGGTGGGCAAGATCACTCCCAAGGGTGAGACCGAGCTGACCGCCGAGGAGAAGCTCATCCGGGCCATCTTCAAGGAGAAGGCTCGTGAGGTGCGCGACACCTCGCTCAAAGTGCCGCACGGCGAAAAGGGCGTCGTCATCGACGTCAAGGAGTTCTCCCGCGAGGCCGGCGACGATCTCTCCCCGGGCGTCAACCGCCTCGTGCGGGTGTACGTGGCCAAGAAGCGCAAGATCGCCGAGGGCGACAAACTGGCCGGACGCCATGGCAACAAGGGTGTCATCTCCAAGATCGTCCCCGAGGAGGACATGCCTTTCATGGAGGACGGCACTCCGGTGGACATCATCCTGAACCCGCTCGGCGTACCCTCGCGAATGAACATCGGCCAGGTCATGGAGACCCATCTGGGCTGGGCAGCTTACAAGGGCTTCTACGAGCTCAAGCGCAACAAGAAGACCATGGAGGGCGATCCGCTGCTCGACGGTCGCGACCTGTCGCCCGAGGAGCAGCTCAAGCTCGTCAAGAAGTACTACGACGTGGTGGATGAATCGACGGCGCAAGGCCCGGTGCCTATCGCGACGCCGGTGTTCGACGGGGCCAGCCAAGTGAACGTAGACGAGGCCCTCATCGGATGGGCGCTTGCTCACGAGAAGGACGCCTCCGACCCGCTCAAGGTCAAGATGTCCATCAGCCTGGACAACAATCCGGGCACTCGGGTCGCCGGCAAGGTGCAGCTGTTCAACGGTCGCACGGGTGAGCCCTACGACCAGAGCATCACCGTGGGAAACATGTACATGCTCAAGCTCCATCATCTGGTGGATGACAAGATCCACGCCCGGTCGACCGGCCCGTACTCGCTCGTCACCCAGCAGCCTTTGGGTGGCAAGGCGCAGTTCGGCGGCCAGCGCTTCGGCGAGATGGAGGTGTGGGCGCTCGAGGCCTACGGCGCCGCCTATACCCTGCAGGAGATGCTCACCATCAAGTCCGACGACACGCAGGGCCGGGTCAAGGCCTACGAGGCCATCGTCAAGGGTGAGAACATCGCCCGTCCCGGGGTGCCGGAGTCGTTCAAGGTGCTTCTCAAGGAGATGCAGTCCCTGGCTCTCGACATCCAGGTGATGAGCGAAGAGGGCGGGTCACTCGAGGTGGCCGAGGAAGAGGACGATCTGCTCCGGGCCGCCGAGGAACTGGGTATCGACCTCTCGGCTCGCTATCGGGCTGAGGAACGTGCCGAGGAAGCCGCTGCCGCGGCGCTGGTGCCGACGCACACGGGATCGGAGCTCGATGAGGAGCCTGATGACGAAGAGGAGGCGAACGAGTTCGAGGGGGCGCCCGAGCTCGAGACCTTCGAGATCGACGTGGACACCGACCTGGGCGACATCGAGCTGTCCAGCTTCGCCGACGACCAGGAATAGGAGCCTACCGTGATAGACATAAATGAATTTGATGCCATCAGGATAGGCCTGGCCTCGCCGGAACAGATCAGGGCCTGGTCGTCAGGTGAGGTCACCAAGCCGGAGACGATCAACTACCGTACGCTCAAGCCCGAGAAGGACGGTCTCTTCTGCGAGCGCATCTTCGGTCCCACCAAGGACTGGGAGTGCTACTGCGGCAAGTACAAGCGCGTCCGCTACAAGGGCATCATC
>JAFGIH010000778.1 GCA_016929985.1 Thermoleophilia bacterium
ATGGGACAGGCCACCTCCACCTTCTACATCTTCGGTGATACGGGGTTAGGCCTGGGGCCCCTGCTGTGCGGCCTACTCATCCCCTGGACCGGATACCGGGGGATGTACGGGGTGATGGGTGGCCTCGCTGTAGTTTCGCTGGTTCTCTACCACCTGCTCCATGGGAGGCACGTGAGCCGGGTAGCAGCCGCTGTCGCCGCCGACTGAGACCCCGCGACGCCCGTTCTTCCAGCAGAGCGCGCGCGGAAACCTACGGGTTACCGCTGGTCGTCGCGCACGCCGGACTCAGCCCATCATGAAGTCGGGCAAGAAGGTCGCGATCACCGGAAATGCGACCAACACCGCAACATGAACGAGGTCCGCCATGACGAAAGGTGTTGCTCCTCGGAACACCGTCCCCATAGGTACTTTGTCGGCTATCCCCTGGATCACGTAGAGGTTCATTCCCACCGGCGGTGTGATCAGACCGATCTCGGCGACCCGCACCACGATGATCCCGAACCAGATCGGGTGGAACCCCAACTCCTGGATCACCGGATAGAAGATCGGCAGTGTGACGAGGATCATGGCCATGGAGTCCATGAACATGCCGAGCACCACGTATATGATCATGATGATCAGCAGGATCCAATACCTACTGACGTCCATCCCCAGAAGGGAGTCGGACAGAGCCTGCGGCAGTCTGGTTACAGCCAGAAAGTATCCGAAGATATTGGCTCCGAGCATGATGATGAAGATCATGGCGGATGTCTGGACCGAGTCGGTGAGGCTGTTCTTGAAACCGACCCAGGTGAGTTTCCGCCTCAGTAGGGCGATCGCGAAGGCGCCGAAGGCGCCGACACCGGCAGCCTCTATGGGGGTGAAGAGACCGAAGTAGATGCCGCCGATGACGAGCGCGAACAGGATCAGCACGGCCCACGAGTGCCTGAGGGACTTGATCTTGCTCCAAATGGACATCTTTTGACCCGCAGGGCCTCTCTCTTTGAAGATCAGGCATATGGCGCCCACGACGACTATGTAGAAGAGCGCCTGCAGGATCCCCGGCAGGAAGCCGGCAAGGAATAGTCTGCCGATGGAGTTGCTTGTCAGCACTCCATAGATGATCATGATCACGCTGGGAGGGATGAGGATGCCCAGAGTCCCTCCCGCAGCCAGCGTACCGGTACTCAGCCTGTCGTCGTAGCCGTGCTTCTTCATTTCCGGAAGAGCGATCTTGCCCATGGTGGCCGCGGTGGCGGTACTGGAGCCGCAGACCGCCCCGAAAGCAGCACATGCGGCTACGGTCGACATGGCCAGTCCACCTCGGACCCGCCCGAACCAGGCACGGGCCGTGCCATACAGGTCTCCGCTCATCCCGGAATGGTAGGCGAAGTTGCCCATCAGAATGAAGAGCGGGATGACGGTCAGACCGTAGTCCGCGAACGTCGAGTACGGCACGATCTTCAGGAGTCCCAGCGCCGAGTCGAACCCTGATATCACACCGAAACCGACGAAACCGACCACGGCAAGAGCTACGCCGACCGGAACCCCCGTGAACAGGAGAGCGAAGAGAGCGACCATTCCGACGATGCCGATCTCAATCGGCGACATCGGCGTCACCTTCCTCGCGACCGCGTACGGTCGCACGAGCCGAGTGAATGAGGTCACGCAGGAGCACGAGTCCGAAGACTACAAGGCAGATCGTGCAGACGATGACAAAGGGATACGCGGGCACAGAAGGTATGGTTGTAGATGTCACCCCTGATTCGATGAGCGACGCAGCGTACGCCGCTGTCTGCCAGACCATGAAGGCGATGAGACCCAGACCGAGCAGGTACCCGAAGGTGTTCAGCCCTAGCTGTGCCCTCACGGGCAGCAATTGGGTAAACACATCTACCTTGATATGTTTCTTCCTGAGAGCGGTGAGGGCGAGGCCACTGGGGATCACTATCGCCATCATGTAGGACGACAGATCGTTGTCCCCTTTGATGGGGCTATCGAAGAAGTACCGGAGAGCGACATCCACGAAGGTGAAGACCATCAACACCGCGAGGATGCCGCTCCCGATACCATAGAAGATGCTGGCGACCCGCTCGAGTATGACATCGAGCTTCTTGCCTATGCGGGTCAAGAGCACGCCGGTACCCTGTTTTGGTCGGCTACAGTGCTTTGGCTATTCGGCCGAGGTCCTTGTCGTCTACTGCCCGGGTACTCCGTTCTCGATCAGCTCAAGACACCTGTCGAGAATGGCCTGGGCGTCCGTGTGACCGGCGGCCTCCATGTCGGCTACCCACGCTGCCCACAGCGGCTCGCCGTAAGGCTCCTTCCACACGGTCTCGATCTCATCGTCCGTGAATTCGATGTACTCGAGATCGTAGCCCTCGTCCTTTGCGATCTGCGGTATCGCCGTGGCGGCCGTGTCGAACATGTTGTGGCCCCACAACTTGGCGCCTACCATCCCGCTCACACTCTCGATATCGGCCTGGACATCGGCAGGTAGACCGTTCCAGCTGTCGTTGTTGAAGCAGACTCCGAACAGAGCCGCGTGGAACGGAACCATGGTCAGGTACTTGCCGACTTCATAGTGCCGGAACGAATACAGCGATTCCCAGTTGGTCAAGATACCGTCGAGAGTGCCCGTCTGAAGAGCCTGATAGGTGTCGGGCATCGGCATGCTCACGGCAACGCCGCCAAGAGCCTCCACCAGATTGGTAGGTGGTCCACCGACGGCACGGATCTTGAGGCCCGCGACATCTGCAGGAGTGCGCACGGCCTTGTTGGTGGTCAGCAGCCAATACGGCGTGGAACCCCACAGGATCGACACATGATTATCTGCGAACTGCTCGGAGATCGACGGGAACTCAGTGTAGAGCTGCCACACCACTTCGCTCGCTTGTTCGGCACTATCGAAGGGCATGAACGGCAGCGTCACCACCTCGGCGAGTGGAGCCAGATCGGCCCAGTACTGGAACATCAACCAGGACAGATCTGCTATGCCGGCCTTGAGGCTCTCCCAAGCCTCCCCGCCCTTGTAGAGAGTCTGGCCGAAATACCGCTCGATCTCGACCTGGCCGCCGGTGGCAGCCTCGACCATATCCAGCCACGGGTTGGCGGCTTCCGCGCCCACCCAACCGGTCTCAGCGTTCTGGTCGCCGTACTTGAGCTTGATAGGCTCGCCGGTGAATTCTGTGGTGGGCGTGGCCGTGGTCTCGGTGGTGACGGCCGTCGTCATGGTGCTTTCGGCTGTGGTTTCCGTGCCGTCCTGAGGAGCAGTGGTAGTCGTCTCTTCATCTCCACCACAGCCGGCGACCACCACCCCAAAAACGAGGATCAGCACCACGACCAGTGCCACTGGAAGCATTGACGGTGTACGACGTTTCATCAGAGACACCCCTTCCTGAATCGCGATCTGGGAGACTTCCTCCCCGCTAACCCGGCAAGCGACTGCTCCAGAACCTCGGCCGCCTATGCAGACGAAGAACAAGAACGCAGACTCGCTTTTCTCAAAGATACAGGTCCGTGGTCTCCCAGTCAAACCGTTTGTTGCGGAAGCCGTTCGGGACGAGTGGAAGCTCGTCGGTCTCACTCACAACCTGCTGAAGCTGTTCAGAGCCAGGCGACCCTCAAGCCGACCCAGAGAGGGGAGTCAAACCGGAATACTCGGGCCACGAGCCTGCTGTCCCCGCCTGTTGCCCTGCTTTCATCCCCACTTAGCCGACTCGGTGGCTGTTCCGGCTGTGATGACCCGTCCGTCTGTCCGATCGAGCGTGATTGCCCGACACGCGCCTAGCAGGCTGCCGAACAATGACGCTGCGCGACCGAGGACGCGGTCTCGCGCCGGTCAGCGAGCCCTGGTGGCCGTGGCTTCGTTGTTCAGCAGCCTCCTAGCCCCGGAGGGCCGCCCACAGATTGTGCCGGCTGAAGTTCTGTCCACGCATGAAGATGGCCGCCCGGAACACGCGGGCGGACATCCAGAGCACAATGAGAGAGAGCGCCGCCACGCCCGCAAGAGCAGCCGCTACCTGCCAGGCGGCCATGTCTCCGCCGGCGCTGATCCGCAGCAACACTCCGGTGGGCGCGAACAGGGGGATGTACGAGAGAAGTTCCGCGGCCAGCCCGTCCGGCTGAACCATCAGCAGCCCCGAGAACCAGAAGGGAGCGAAGCCCAGCACAGGGATCCAGCCGCCCAACCGTCCGGCCTCCCGGGTCGACGGAGCCACCGCCGCCACGAAGATGGCCAGGGTAGCTGTGAGCAAATACCCCACCACGAAGCTCGCGATGATCGTCACCCACAGACCCGCGGGTATCACAAGACCGCCACCGCCTGTGATCTCCGAGAGCATCACCGGCACTGTGAGCGCGGCGGCGATGATCCACACCGCCGCCTGCACCAAGCCCACCGTGACCAGCGCAAGGAGCTTGCCTCCCATGATCGAGAGCGGCGAGGCCGAGGTGATCATCACTTCGACCAGTCGGCTCTCTTTCTCTTCGGCCACGCTCTGCATCATGTAACTGAACCCCACCGCCAGACCCATCCCCAGGAGGGCGGCGAACAGTATGGGCACCAGCATCCCGCCCACCTCCTCAGCCAGGGGGGTCAGGTCGGCCAGGGTGCCGTCCTCTTCCACACGGAAGTTCTTGAACTCCGCCGGAGCGAGGATACGGGCGGTCACAAGGGGATCCACTTGCCCGGGTACGAGAGCATGCGTCAGAAGAGCGCGGAAGACGGCTTCGTCGCCGGGATTGGAGGGGAACCGACCCTGGAACTGGGCGTATTGTTCCACCGAGCCTGACTGCAGATAATCCGCGGGGATCACATAGAGCGTATCGATCGCACCCGCAGCCACGACTTCCAGACCGGCAGCGAGCGACTCGTAGCCTATGGGGCCATTCTCTCCCTCGAGGCCGGCAAAGAGTCCGCTCTCGTCCACGAAGCCCAAGCGCCGGAGATCCTCTCCGGCCGGAGCCTCACCGGCATCGTCACCGCCCTGGAGGGCAGGCACCAGCAGCATGGCCAGCACCAACAGGACCACGATCACCGCCGTGAAGATGACATACCAGCGGCTGCGCAGGTGTACCCGCAGCTCCTCCGCGAAGATGACCCAGGTGCTCGACGCCGACCTAGACCGTGCGCGCACGAGACACCTCCTCGATGAATATGTCGGTGAGCGAGGGCAGCACCCGCTCGAAGCGATCCACTCGTACGGCGGCGTCCACGTAGGCCGAGAGTATCTGCTCCGGTGTCAGCGCTCCACCTATCTCGTATTCCACAGTGCCATCGGGGAGCACCCTGTGCCGGCTGTCGCGCAGACCGTCAGGCACCCCGGCCGCCTGTACCTGCACCGACTTCACACCCCGTTCGCGCC
>JAFGIH010000779.1 GCA_016929985.1 Thermoleophilia bacterium
GAGTTCTGGATGATGATGGGGCACTTCGCCCGCACGCCGGCGTTGATCTCGGCGAAGATGGCCGGATCGTTGCTCGAATTGCCCTCTTTGTCGCGGGCGTGCAGATGGACGATCGCGGCTCCGGCGTTATAGCAGTCGTACGCCGAGGAGATGATCTCCGACGGCTGCTCGGGCAGGTTGGGGTTGGCGTCTTTGCCCTGGAAGTTGCCCGTCTGCGCGACGGTGATGATCACTTTTCTTCTCTTCTCGGCCATGTCACGATCCTTTCGTGGTTGAGGACGGTTGGTCTTGTTCAGGCTCCGGTGGGCCGCTCCCGGCTGCTCCCTCGGCCGTCAGCTTCGCTTCTATGTCTGCGCGCAGGGCGTTCTTGTCGATCTTCTGGGCGGCGGTGTAGGGCATCTTCTCGATGAACTCGACGCGTTCCGGCAGCGAGAGGACCGAGGCCTTCTCGGCGCGCAGAAAGGAGACGACCTCGTCGAATGTGCACGTCGTGCCCGCCTTGGGCTGGATGTAGGCGCACACCCGCTCGCCCATGACGGGGTCAGGCATGGCCACCACCGCCACGCAGACCACGTCGGGATGACGGTCGATGAGATCCTCCACCTGGGTGGCGCTGATGCTCTCTCCTCCCCGGTTGATCATCTCCTTCAGCCGGCCGGTGATGGTCACGTAGCCGTCGGCGCTCATCTTCGCCACATCACCGGTGTGGAAGAAGCCATCGGCATCGAAGACCTTGGCGTTCTCCGCGTCGTTCCGGTAGTAGCCCGTGAAGACCCCGGGGCCCTTCAGCACCAGTTCGCCGGGAGTGTCCGGGGGGAGGGTAGCGCCGCCGGCATCGACGACTCTGTAAAGGTCGGCCGGACAGGTGCGAATGCCCACGGTGGCGCAGACCGTGTCGATGTCGTCCACCGGGCGGGTCACAGTGGTCATGCCCTCTGTGGCGCCGTACCCGTTGGCGAAACGTACACCCAAGCGCTCGGACACCCCGCGCACCAGGGTCGGCAGGGCGGCCCCCCCGCCGCTGTGCATCTTCTCGAGGGAGCTCAGGTCGTACTCGTCCAGGCCCTCAAAATGCAGCAGCCGCTGCGCCAGCGTGGGCACCCAGACTACGGCGGTGACCTTCTCGCGCTCGATGGTCTCACAGACTACCCGCATGTCGGTGTTGTCAAGAAGCACCAGAGTGCCCATGGTGACGACGTTGCCGAGAAAGCCCTTGGTGTAGCTGAGGTCGTGGCCGATCGAGCCGACGATGAGGCCGGTGTCCTCGCAGTGCAGTTGCCAGGCCAGGGAGCAGAAGCGGGCCGTAGCGCCGAGACTGTTGTGCGTGCGCGGGACCACCTTGGGGGTCCCCGTGGTCCCGCCTGTGGGGCCCATGTGGGCCACTTGACGAGCGTCAGGCTTGAGCGCCGCAAGGCGGGCTCTACCGGAGCCGGTGATCTCGTTCTCCGCGATAAGCCGTTCGAGGCTGGCAGCAGCCAGTCCTGGTGCGTCGCCCCGCACGGTGATGACCCGCTCGATGTGGGAGCCGCTGTCGAGCACGTCGCCGATTATGGGGAGGTAGTCCGTCTTGCCGTAGCTCGCCGGAACGATCCACGCGGTGGCCCCAGTGATCTCGGCCAGACGCTGCACTTCGGCCTGGCGGTAGCGGTCGATCAGCATGACCGGGATGGCGCCTATCTTCTGCAGGCCGAAGTAAGCGGCCACGACCTCGTTCCAGTTGGGAAGCTGCAGCAGGACCCGGTCCAGCGGTTTGATGCCGAGTCCAAGGAAGCCGAGGGCGGCCCGCTCGGCCGTATCCCGGGCCTGCGAGTAGGTGAGCCGGGTACGGAGGTCGACGAAGGCGGTCTTGTGGGGGTGGATGCCGGCGGCGCGGTCCAGGTACTCAGACAACGCGAGTCCTTCCCACCACCCGAGTTCCCTGTACCTCGCACCGTCTTCGGCGTGGTAGGGGACCGTACCCTCGAGTGGCCTGAACTGGTCCGCCTCTTCCGCTGCTGCCTCGGCTTTCGACCGTGGGCCGTTCACATGGCTCTCCTCATCGCCCGTTCGCCGCATCCTGACGTGATCCCTGGGCCGGGGCGAACGTCAGGCTTGCCTCGCGGCTACGATCCGTACCCTCTGTGTAATGCTAGAACCGAATAAAGAATAGCTATTCTGTTACACGCGCACACCCTATCGCGTCGACCGAGAGAATACAAGGGGATCCGCCGGGTCTTTTGCGCTTGTGATTGGGACCGTTCCATTCCATCTCCCCAGCGGTCCCCACGCCGCGTATCCGGCCGCAGGTTGTCTGTCAGATCGGAGCGGCCGCTCCCACCGGCGCTTCGCCGCGCAGGTACAGTGTGAGAGCGCACTTCAGCTCATCCAGCACGGTCTTGTTCGACACGTCGATATAGAGCTCATGACGTTGGCCAAAGACCAGCGTCCCGCGGACGACGGCCGCGTACAGACCATAGGCCACTTCGATGGCCAGCACTGGGTCCGCGTGACCGATCTCCGCACGGTGCTCCAGAAGGACCGCAGTGAAGACCTCCCGGCGCTCCTTGTTGACGCGCTCGCCGCGGGCGCGCATCAGGGGATCGAAGACCGAGCTCATCATGAAGGCGCGAGACAGCTCGCGGCTACTCGTGATGTGCTCAATGAGAGCGTCGAGCAGACAGTCGACCGTGTCGGCAAGGCTCGTCGCTGCGGCGGCGCACTCACGCATCTGCGCATGAAGCCGAGGCTCCACTCGGTTGTGGAAACGGTCTTGGACGGCATGGAGCAGAGCCTTCTTGTCCGGGAACCGCGCGTAGAACGCTCCCACCGAGAGATCCGCCTGCCGCACCACGTCGGCGACGGTGAACGACTCTATTCCTACCGCGGTCATCTGTCTCTCGGCGGCGTCGAGAAGCCGCTCGAGCGACTGCTTGCTCCTCTTCTGCCGAGGCGGGTGATAGGGGGTCAGTTCCTGGTCCATGATGCCAGTATACCGTTGCGGCCCGAGTTATGCGAATAAAGATTCTGCTTCATGGGCGGGTTCACAGAGGGACGCCGGCGGTTGGCGCTCCTCGCAGCCATGCAGCTCCTTCGTCGTATAGCTTCTCCACCGCCGCCCCTCGGAGTCCGGGCAGCCCTGTCTTGACCGTGAACCCGTTCTTGGTCTGCAGGTAGGCCAGGTGGCGGTAGCCTTCGGGGAAGCCGGCCAGCAGTTCGAGGTCGATTAGGAGCCGGGCGGCCGGGTCCACCGGGTCGAGCCGGTCCTTCTCGTAGATGGGCTGGCGCCGCACGATCGCCCAGCGGCCGCCCCGCTTCTCGAAGAAGTCGTAGAAGCGTCCCCAGCAGACGGCATCGACCAGGACGTCCTCCACGAGGGCACGCTGGTGGATGGTCATCTTGACCTGTGACACGGCCCGCGTGCCGGCGACCTCACATGACCAGCCTCCGAGTTGGTGCAGGATGTTGACACCCGCCTCGAAGCCCTTGCGGGTGACCTCCATGAACTCCTTGGCCGGGCCCTGGAACCACGTGGCCGTCATCCAGCCGTCGGGGTGCCACACCGTCGCGAACCGCTCCCAGTCTCCCGAGTCCCGGTACACCACCCAGTTCTCCACGACGTCTCTGATCTCCAGCTTGTCCGCGATCTGATCTTGCATGGCGATCTCCCTTCCATCGAGAACCCGGGGCGGTGCCTCGTGCACCCGATATCATGCGACATGGACCAGCAGAAGGCCAGCGCCGCGAGCATGTCCGGCCTTGCTCAGGCGGGCGCGGCGGCCCCCTTGCGGACTCCGTGGGTCAGGGGCATGGTGCCATCATGAGCGGCAAGGGGGGACCTCCAGGTGCTGTACCATCTCTGGACCTGGCTCATGGATGCGGGCTGGTGAGTGTCGACCTGCTCGCCCTAGACGGTCAGCCCGTCGCCTCCGGCCTGGGACTACGTAACCACAGCCATGCGGATCCCTCGGGATCCACGGACCTGGGGGCGCCGATCACCACGGTGCCGGGCAAGGTGCGTATGGCAGGCCCGCTCACGTACATCCGCGACGGGATGCCTCCCATCCTGATCCGGCACGCCGGGCTCAGACGGCAAGCGCCCTCTCAACAGACAGTGGGATCCGCCCGGTCGATCGAGGCGTGGGTCTTCGACTTCTTGGACCGGTACCCGGAGTGAGCGTGACCGCCGGGTCATGCGGTATCCTCTAGAGCATCATCTGCGCGACGACACGCCGGTCTTCGCTCCGATAACCGGCTGGTGATGCCTCAAGGAGAGACACATGATCGAGAGGAAGTTCCCCCATCTGTTCACCCCGCTCAAGGTCGGTTCTCTGACGTTCAAGAACCGCATCGAATCGGCTCCCACCTCGCTGGCGGAACTGTCGGCTGAGGGATACCTCACCAGGGACAACATCGCCTACTACAAGCTCAAGGCCAAGGGCGGCGCCGCGGTGGTCACCGTGGGCGAGAGCATCGTCCACACGCCCACGGGCAAGTCGCATCCCAAGCAGATCCCGCTGGACGACAAGGGGGTAATCCCTTCACTGGTGGAGTGCGCGGACGCCATCCACCAGTACGGCGCGCTCGCTTCGATCGAGCTCTCTCACGGAGGCATGGAGTGCGACCCCGTCTTCTTGAACGGGCGCAACCCCATCGGCCCGTCGGCACGGACGGTGGACATCGGTTTCCGCACCGCGGATGCGCACACGGTGGAAGTGGAGGAGATGTCTGAGGCCCTCATGGACGAGATCGCCGAGGCCTACGCCGAGGCGGCCGCCACCGTCAAAGTGGCCGGTTTCGACATGTGCATGGTCCACGCCGCGCACGGGTGGCTGCTCGCGCAATTCCTCTCGCCGCTCATCAACAGGCGCACCGACAAGTACGGTGGCACCATCGAGAACCGGGCCCGCTTCCCGCTCATGGTGCTCGATCGCATCCGGGAGCGGGTGGGCAAGGATTTCCCCATCGAACTGCGCATGGGCGGGTCCGAGCTGGCCGAAGGTGGCTACACGATCGAGGACGCGGTCGCTCTGGCCAAGCTGGTGGAGAGCAAGGTGGACCTCCTGCACGTGTCGGCGGGCGCCCACTACTTCGTCGACACCATGACCATCATGCACCCGTCCATGTTCCTGCCGCACGGCTGCAACGTCTATCTGGCCGAAGCGGTGAAGAAGGCGGTGAGCATACCTGTGACCACGGTGGGCGGTCTCTCTGATCCCGTCCAGATGGAGGAGATCATTGCGAACGGCAGGGCGGACGTGATCGCGATAGCCCGCGGACTGCTCGCCGACCCCGAGATCCCCAACAAGGCCAAACGTGGCCGGGACGACGAGATCGTGCATTGCCTGCGTTGTTTCGAGTGCATCGGGGGGATGTTCATCACCAGCACCACCCGCTGCGCGGTCAACCCTATCATCGGCCGGGAGTTCGAGGCGAGCATCCCCGTGAGGCTGTCGGAGCCGAAGAAGGTGTTGGTGGTGGGCGGCGGGCCGGCCGGCATGCAGGCGGCCATCACCGCTACCGAACGCGGTCACGACGTGATGCTGTGCGAGAAGAGC
>JAFGIH010000780.1 GCA_016929985.1 Thermoleophilia bacterium
ACGGGGCACATGGTCGTGACAAGAGCGCTCTTGCAGACCGCGCAGCCGTGGCATCTCTCGATCTCGCTCTCATAACCTCCGTCCGCAAAGTGGAGCAGAGGCTTCTGCGGGAGAGTGCGGTAGTCGAGACCATAGCGGACATCCCGGAACAGGGTGTCGCTCGTCCCCTGCGGACCGACCTTCTTGCCGGGGTTCAGCGTGTTCTGAGGGTCGAACGCGTGCTTGATACGCACGAAGAGATCGTAGATATCGGCACCGTACATCTCGCGCAGGCGGGGCGTATGGATGAGCCCGTCCCCGTGCTCCCCGGCCATGGTGCCACGTATGCCGAGCACATAGGCTGAGACTTCGTCGTAGATGCGGCGCATGATGCGGTAGTCTTCAGGGTCGCGGGGACTGAGCACGGGCCGTGTGTGTATGTTGCCGTCGCCCACATGGCCCACCATGATGGCCGTGACTCCCTCACGTTCGAAGACTCCTTGCAGGAAGGCGATAGACGCGGCCACCTCAGTGGGGTGCACAGCTATGTCTTCGATGAAGGGGAGCGGCTGGCGTGGGCCGGGGTTGCGTTGGATGAGGGCGACCGCAGATTTGCGGATCTTCCACAGGTGCTCCGTCTCGGCGGCTGTCTTCGCCCGAGTCATGACGATCGCATCCGTGGAATCCAGGTGGCGGCGAAGGACCTCGAACCTCTCGTCTACCTCATCGTCATCATCGCCCTCGAACTCTATGAGCAGGGCTGTATCGGTGCGCTCAGGCAGTATCGCGTCCACTCGCGAGTCGTGCTTGCGCACGAGCTCGAAGAAGCGGGAATCCATGATCTCGCAGGCAGTGGGTTCGAGGGCAAGAATGCCGGGGACGGCCTCTCCCACTGCGAACACCGAGGGGAAGTAGGCCATCGCGATGCCCCGCCGCTCGGGCAGGGGGACCAGATTCAGCGTCGCCTCGGTGACCAGCCCGAGCGTGCCCTCAGAGCCGACGAAGAGCCGTTGAAGGTGGGCCAGGTGCCGCGGCTGTCCGTCAAGCGCGCTCGTGCGCCGTACGGCTCTTGGGTCGCCTTGGTCGAGCAGCGCTTCTATCCGGTAGCCGCAGGAGTTCTTGACCACCCTGGGCATCCTGGCCCGGATGGACTCCTGGTTGTCGCGCAGTTCGGGCAGGATGGCCGCGAAGGCTAGGCCGGCTCTGGTGCCGTCCGCAAGAAGAGCGGCCAGTTCGGGGCTCTCCAGCTCCAGAGCCTTGGCCTCGTAGAGGCTGCCGTCGGCCATCACGACGTCCAGCGCGCGGACATGGTCTTTCGTGGCCCCGTAGGCTACCGACCGGGCTCCGGATGCGTTGGTCCCGATCATGCCGCCCAGGGAGCAGTGGTTCTCGCTGGAAGGGTCGGGGGCGAAGAACACCCCGTATTGCTGCAGGTGGCGGTTCAGCGGCGTCATGATCACGCCGGGCTGCACGCGTACCCAGGATGCGTCTGGAGCCACCTCGAGGATGGCGTTCATGTAGCGCGTGAAGTCCACCTGTATGCCGGCTCCTACCGCTGCCCCGTTCAGCCCAGAGCCCATACCGCGTGGCACGAGCGAGAGGCCGCGCTCGGACGCGTAAGAGACAAGGCTTATGACATCGTCGGCGTCGCGGGGCGAGACGATCCCAAGGGGCTCGATCTGGCTGAGGCCCGCATCGGTGGCGTACAAGCGACGGCTGATGGGGTCGAACTCCACATCGCCTCGGATGAGCGAGCGGAGGTCGCGTGCGGTGGATTCTGAGCCGTGGTCCATGGGTGGGAATGATAGCGCGAGCAGGCCGTTCGTGAGAGAATGCACGAGTCCCGGGCCTCTGCGGCCGGGACGGCCCGGTTCTCTTGTCCACGGAGGGACGAAGCAGTATGAAACGCGGTGTGTCCGCCTGTCTGGTGAAGGGGGTGAGTCATGCTTGCCATTCTGAAAACGACCTCAACAGGTCTCACGCGATTGGAGGAGTTCGAGCCCGACTGCTGGATCGATCTGGTGAGTCCCACGGAAGAGGAGCTCGAACGAGTCAGCCGAGAGTTGGAGATCCCGCTCGATCTGCTGCGAGGTCCGTTGGACGAGGAGGAGAAATCGCGCGTAGACGTGGAGGATGGACTGACTCACGTCATCGTGGACATACCCGTGCTCGTGCGGGAGGAAGACCAGAAGGGCTATGAGACCATCCCGCTGGGGATGCTCGTTCACCACGACTACTTCATAACCACCTGTCTTCGGGCCAACCCAATCCTGGGCGAGTTCGAACGAGGCACTATCAAAGGTTTCACCACGTTCTGGAAGACCCGCTTCCTGTTGCAGATCCTGCAACAGGTGTCGGCCTTCTATCTGCGCTACCTGGGGCGTATCGACCGCGAGACCGACAAGGTGGAGCGCGAGCTGCGCGCGTCGTTGAAGAACGCGGAGATCTTCGACCTACTTGGACTGCAGAAGTCGCTGGTCTACTTCACCACGTCGCTGCGTGCCAACGAGGCGGTCTTGCAGAAGCTGCTCCGCACGAAGACGATAAAGATGTACGAAGAAGACGAAGACCTGCTTGAGGACGTCATAGTCGAGAACAGGCAGGCGTCGGAGATGGCCAAGATCTACACGGACATCCTCACAGGCATGATGGATGCGTTCACCTCGGTCATCTCCAACAACCTGAACCGGGTGATGAAGTTCTTGACCTCGGTCACCATCCTGCTATCGATACCCACCATCATAGCGTCCATGTGGGGCATGAACGTCGATCTGCCGTTCAAGAACTACCAGTACGCTTTTATCGTCACGATCGCCATATGGGTAGTGATATCCGGGGTCCTCGCCGTGGTCTTCTGGAGAAAGAACTACCTATAGGCGTCGTTCTCGCGTCGACAGGCGATCAGCCCCACGGCGACAGCGGAGGTTTCGTTGCCTCGCGCGCCTTGCGCCTTGAGCGCGGCACCGGGGGCTCGAGCAGACTCAGCTCGTCTGTAACCTCGAGCGTCTCGATGGGCACGACCCGCATCCTCTTCACGCCTGCCAAGACGGCGAGGGCCGCCAGCACGAAGGCCGCAGCGAATGGTCCCAGCACGCCGTAGACCCCGGACACGGTCTGTACGATGATGAACCACCACGCGTTCAGGATACCCACATCGTGGGCGATGGCGACGTACAAGTAGAGCGCCACCGGAGCGATCAGGCCTACCAGCAGTACCGGAGCGTTGGTCGTCAAGCGGTGCCGCCATAGCGCGCCACCATAGACGGGCTCGGCGAAACACGTGGCAAGGGGCCATGCCCAAGCGGCGGTGAGGCACGGCAACAGCAGGAAAGGTGACCGGGCGAGTACGAGCACGAGCCCGATGAAGAGGCTGAAGAACCCGGCGCAGAGCCGGGCCATCTCAGTGACGGCCCTGGATTCCCGCGGGCGGAAGTATCCGAGGAAGCGTCGGGACAGCACGAAGACGAGCGCCCCGACCAGGATCAGGATGAGTGTCGGGGCGAGTCTTGGCTGAGTCCCCGGTCCATCCGATGTCGGCACCTGGAATCGGTATAGCGGGATGAGGTCACTCCGGGCGAGCACATACGCGATCACGAACAGCAGACCGATGGGGATGGCGAACGAGAGGAGGTTTCGCAGATGCCGCCAGGCCGCCCTTGGGCTGATACGGGACGAGAAGAACCATATGGTGAGGACCGCCAATGTCGGCAGGAGCATCAGGACCCCCAGGAGGGTTATCGCGCTATTGGTGAGATAGCGGCCCGACCGGAGAAGAAGAGCAGTGCCTGGGTTGGGCGGGACCTCGGTGCCGGTGTCGAGCGAGAGTATCAGGCGCTCCATAGCTGCTCCGTGTTTGGCGAGACCCGCTACGGATGGGTTTCCGGAGCTGTCGTCGTAGAGACGGATGGATGCGATGCCTCTGCTCAGACCTGCTACCTGATCACCTCGCGAGAGTGACAAGGCATGGTCTGCTCCCTGGCTCAGAAGACCGGGGACATCGAGTTGCAGACCGGCTCTGGCGAGCACTTGGCTGACCAGTTGGACGTACCATCCGGGAGTGGTGTTTTTGGGCGCGGTGACGCCGGCTCTGAGCGCCTTGGTTCTCTCTCTACCCAGCTCTTGGAATGAGAGTATGGTGGAAACATCTTGAGCGATAGGACTGGTGTCGAGAAAACGCTCGATACTGACGGCACCGGTGGACTCGTCTTCGATCGAAAGGAACACCAGCGTCTTCTGGTGAGGACGCGCGTTGAAGACCTGGATCAACTCCAGGAGCATCGCGGTGCCGGTCGCATAGGCTAATGGCTCGACCTTCACTACGGTGGGAGTGTCCCGGGGAGCGGCAACCAGGATGGCTTCTTCGCTCGTTCCTCGTAGGACCACGGCGATGTTGCGCAGGGTGACCGCCTGGTCTCCCAAACGGGCCTCGAACGAGTCGACCACAGCCATATCCGGTCCAGGGAGCTTCTCCTCGAACCAGTCGACGACACCCTCCGCGTCTTCGGAATCCAGCTTGCGGTCCGTATAGAGCCTGTCCATGAGATCAGCCCAACGCAGAGCGCGGTCGGAGTCGAAAAACGTGGTGACCGAGACGACCTCCACGCTCGACTGGGGAGATGACACTGAGAGAAAGACCACGGTACCGGCCAAGACCGTGAGCCCGACGCAAATCGCGTAGGCGGTCTTCCGCCATTGCCGGACACGGTCGACGAGGCGCCGGCGAATCGTCAGGGGCATGCAGGACTCCTGTTCGCTGGGGGCCTGTGAGATTCTAAGCCCCCACGAACGCGGAGGCAAATCAGTAGTGGCGCCTCCGCCTATTGGCGATCATGCGCTCGACCATTCGGTCGGCTATCGCCGCCGCCGGCACATTGTAGTCGCCCGAGCGGACGAGGTCGTGGATGGCCCGCAGACGAGCCCCCGGCTCCTGCCCGGACGGAGCATTTCTGATCGCGAGGTCATTGGGGAGATGATCACTGTGCGTTGTAGAAGTGCCCACGGTGGCCTCTTGCACTGGTTTCTGGCTCTTAGCGCTCATGCTATTCTTCCTATCGGCGGATGCCCCCGATTGGTTTACACTCAGAGTGCAAAAATGCTGCTG
>JAFGIH010000781.1 GCA_016929985.1 Thermoleophilia bacterium
AGCACCACGCCGATGGAGAGCAGGGTGGCGCTCGTCGCGCCGATCTCGCCGAACACATTCTCCTCTACGATACGGTACAGCTCACTATCCGTATTGATGAGGTTCCGCAGGCCCGCCAACAGCCAGTCGTTCAATCTCAGCGAGGGGATGAAGGTAGCGAGAGCGTTCAGGAAGAGGAGGAACGGAAAGAGGCTGAAGAGAGTACTGTAGGCGACCTGGGCGGCGAGGCCCAGACCGTCATGGCGGTAGACTCCCCCCACCACGTGCTTGACGCCGCTCCACAGTCCTCGGCCGAAGCGCCGGAGACTACTCGGCATTGACCTTCCCGTTGGGGTCGCGTAGCGTGTACGTCGGTATCAGCGTGTTGAGACGACAGATGACCCTGCGCTCCACAAGCCCCGTCAGCGTCCCTTCCACATCCACCGACGGGTCGTCTAACCTCGCTTCGAGTTGCTTTCCCGTCAGACCGGTCGCAGCCGACCGTAAGCTCTCGACCACCCTTGCTTCGAACGCACCGAGAGACTCAATGGACCCACCCGTGGCCTCCTCGCGGGAGACACTCTGCTGCTTCGCCGTGCTCTGTCCTTCCTGGCGTGTGCCCATCTGCGGCTTCATGTCGGCCTCCTCGACAACAGGGTCGCGCCCACCTCGCAGCGGCCCGTCAAACGACCTATGCCCCCACTGGTGAAGGCCTAAACGTTCACTATGTCTTCCTTCCCGCCGCCTCGGAAGAAGAACAGCGAGATGCCGATCATCAGAGCCGAGACCAACCAGATGGCCGCGTACTGGCGGCCATCGTAGAACCCAGGATGAAAGATCTTGCTCGCGATATCGATGGCGCCACCTGCCACAACGGGCGCGATTATGTTGGCCAGTCCCCGCATCATGGAGAACATACCGGTGAACTGTCCGATATGCTCCTTGGGCATGAGTCGAATGAGGATGGCGTACGGCAAGGTCAAGACTATCGATCCGCCCAGCCCGAACAACGGCAGGAAGATGAAGGCCCACTTGATGTCGCTTATGAAGGTCCCAAGGAGGCACCCGCCCAGGTATACCCACAGGCCCACGCGCATGACCCGCAGACGCCCGTATTTGTCGGCCAGATACCCGCTGGATATCCCGGCGACCATGTAAGTCACCCCCACCAGACCCAGCAGCAGCGCCCCCACCTGTTCTGTGGAATGCAGGGTCCTGATGAAGTAGAGCATGATGAACGGCCGCAGTGCCGCCAGCGTCGATTCCCACAGGAACGCGGCCACCATGAAACGCCGGATCGCCTTGTCGTCTCTCACCGAGAAGAGCACGCGTTTGGCCTCGCCCCACAGACCTTGGCGCGGCGGGAGCGCGGCGCGTTCCGGTTCGGGCTCGCGTATCTTGACGACCGTGAAATACGTGAACACCATTATCATCACGCTACAGATGATGAACGGCAGCGGCTCCCACCGATAGAAGAGCATGCCGGCTACCACCATGCCCATGAACATCCCACCGCCGCGTTGAAACGACTGGTATCCCTGCACTTTCCCGTGGCTTCCCGCAGGGGTCACGTCGGCGATGAGCGACTGGTACGGTGAGGTATAGAAATGGTAGGCCGCAAAGAACACGAAAGTCGACACGGCTATCGGCACGTATCCCGGTTGGAACGGAGCCAACATCAACGACGCCGCCATGAAGGGCGCGGCGAAGATCATGAAGGGTGAACGCCGTCCCCAGCGTCTGGTCCAGATACGATCGCTGAGCACTCCGACCCAGATCGGGATGAGCGACGAGAATATGCCCTCTCCGCCGATCGCGAACCCGATGAGGGTAGCCGAATGCGTGTACCGGTCGAGAATGACCGGTAGGTAGGTGGTCACCAACGATAGTCCGGTAGAGAAGCCCAGGGTGGGGAGCGTCAGCACCAGCATGGTGCGAACGCTCATCTTCTCTCCGTCAGGCACTCGGATCCATCCCTGAGACTCCTCTCACGGCGGAAGGTGGCCGTGACCAGGTGTCAGGCCAGGGTGGATTCTACCAAAGGGGCGCCCTACCCCGAAACGTCAGCGCGAGTTTGCGAAATTGGCGGCTACGAAGTCCCAGTCGACCAAACCGCCCAAGAACGCCTCGATGTATTTGGCTCTCTGATTGCGGTAGTCGATATAGTAGGCGTGCTCCCAAACGTCGATCGTCAGCAGCGCAGTTTGCCCGTGCTTCAGAGGAAGGTCCGCATTGCCGGTCTTGGTGATCTTGAGAGCCCCATTCTCCACCACCAACCAAGCCCAGCCCGACCCGAACTGACCCATGGCCGCCTCGGTGAACTGCGTGCGGAAGCCCTCGTACGATCCAAAGGCGAGCTCGACGGCATCGGCCAATTCCCTGATAGGTACGCCGCCACCGCCGGGCTTCATGCATTGCCAATAGAAGCTGTGGTTCCAGACCTGCGCGGCGTTATTGAAGAGAGCGCCGTCGGAAGAGAGGATGATCCCTTCAAGATCGGCCTGGGTCTCGTAACCCAAGTCTGCGTCTTGGATAAGCTTGTTGACGTTGTCCACGTAGGCCCCATGGTGCTTGCCGTGGTGGAACTCGACAGTCTCCGGACTGATGTAGGGCTCGAGCGCCGCCGCGTCATACGGCAGTCCGGGCAACTTGAAGGCCATCTGGTTCTCCCTCTCCTCTGTTCGCCTTTCCTTAGCCCTCCTACCCACTGCGGTGCAGCCTGAAACCGAGCACTCGCCTCGTCAGCCCGCGAGTCCCTGCTTCCAAAGGAACGAGCGTACGAGGTCGGAGAGACGAGGCTCTTCACGCTCCGACAGCTCATAGGTGATCTGCACCAGAGGCTTGTTGAGCTCCAGAATACTCCCCAAAGAGAAGGGCGTGGCACTCACCACTACATCAGCGGGGACCGCGTTTATGGTCGCCTCCAGGTCTTCGAGTTGCTCCTTGTAGTAACCGAGAGCGGGGAGTATCGGGCCAAGGTGAGGGAAGTTCACATACGTCTCGGCAAGCTCGCCCTGCACATAGGGCCGCGGATTCACGATGGCCTCGGCTTCGAAGTGCTTGGCTGCTTCCACGCCGGCCCCTGTCACCATGCCCCCATGCGTGAGCGTAGGCCCATCCTCGACCACGAGGACGGTCTTGCCCCTTATCATTCCTGGGTCGGACGCACTCACGACCGTGTCTGTCTGCACGATCATGGCGCGCGGGTTGACCTCTTGGATGTTCTGCGTCACCGCGTCCACATCGTGCGGAAACGCACTGTTCACCTTGCTGATCACGGCGATATCGGCCCTACGGAGGTTCATCTCTCCCGGATGGTAGGA
>JAFGIH010000782.1 GCA_016929985.1 Thermoleophilia bacterium
CGAAACAGTCGATGAACGGGGTGGTGGGTCGCCGGTATCCGTAGAGGGACATATCCCCCGCTGAAAGCGAATCGAAGGTGACCAAGATGACGTTGGGCGCGTCACTCATGGCGTAGCGCCTCCGCGGGTTGCAGTCTGGTGGAGACGAACGCGGGATAGAGGGAGCTCACCAATCCCAGGAGAAGAGAGATGCCCAGCGAGATCAGGAACACGCGGGATACGCCCGATACCGATGCCCACAGCCAGAGCCCCGCGGGATGCACGAATTGAAGGCCCCAGATGATGACCAGGCCTATCGCGCTGCCCACGAGGCCACCCACGAAGCAGATGATGAGCGACTCCCAGACGATCGTCCGCATTATTCGGGACCTGCTCCAACCGATCGCCATCAAGATGCCTATCTCCTTCGTCCTCTCCGAGACCGCCATGACCAGGGTGTTCATCACCACGATACAACTGCCGAGCAGCGCGATGAGGGAGATGGCCCACGCTGAGGTGTCCACCACCCGTATCAGCGAGATCTGGCCGGCGAAGTCGCCGCTGCGCACGACCGCCAGGCCCGGGAGGCGGGTCTCGACGCGTTCGGTGGCCTCGTCGACGGATACCCCCTGCTCCAGTCGCACGAAGGCCAGGTTGACGAACCCGTCTCTACTCAGGATCCTTTGGGCGTCTCCGATGTCGAGGATGGCGGCATTGTCCAGCATGTTGCTGCCGCTCGCGTAGATCCCCGTGACGAGGTACTCCTCTTGCTCGGAAAGAGAGAGCCGGTCGCCCACACGACGTTCGGCGGCCTTGCCGGCGGTCTGGCCCAGCAAGATGCCGCCTTTCTCCGCCTTCAGCATGGTGCCGTCAAGGATGTTGAGTCTCTCCGCATAAGCGTCGGCCGGCGCGAGACCCATTATCAAGAAGTAGGGGTTCCAAGGGGTCTTGATGGCGCCGATGACCATCGAGGAGACACTCTCTATTCCCTCGGTACTCGCGAGGGCCTCGTAGTCGGCGGAAGTGATCTTCGAGCCGAAGGGGCTCGCTGCGCCCTTGGACTGCACCGCGAGGTCTATCCCGTAGGTCTGAATCGTGTCCTGGACCTGGGTCCGCAGACCTTCGCTCACGGAGGTCAGCGAGGAGAGGATCATTATCCCGACCGCGGCGCCCAGAGCGGTCAGGAGGCTTCTCCTCTTGTTGCGGGCTATGTTACGGATTGCGATCATGCCATCGACCCATCTTCCCACGTGTATGGCATGTCATGTAGCGCCGCTATGGGCTTGACAGATACATCGTGACGCGCTATAACGCACACCGATATAGCGGGTGACGAGCTATGGGGCCGTCGCCGGTCTTGACTCAAAGGAAGGTCCTTCATGCCCGCGGAGCCGCAAGGGCCGCTCACCGAGACGGTGTACTACATTCTGCTCGCGCTGAACTCTCCACTGCATGGGTACGGAATCATGCAGTACGTGAGCGAGTTGAGCGCCGGCCGGGTCGACCTCGGCGCCGGGACTCTGTATGGGGCGCTGACCACGCTGACCGAAAAAGGCTGGATACGACCCATTGAGGGGGACCCCTCGACTCGAAGGAAGGAGTATGTGATCACGGAAGGCGGACGCGCCGTCGTCAAGACCGAACTCCAGCGACTGGACGAACTGCTCCGCAACGGACGTCGCATCGTAGACCGGGTGGACAGGGAGGGCCGGCAATGAGCCAACGGACCGTGCACCGGCTCTACTGCAACTTCGAAAAAGAAGAGGCTTGGCTGAATGCGATGGCCGCCAAGGGGCTCAACCTCGTCGGCTACGGCTGGGGCAGATACACATTCGAACGGGGTGAGCCGGGGGAGTGGATCTATCGCGTTCAGTTTCTCGAGGAGGACGCACGCAAGTCGGTGAGCGGCGGATACTTGGCTCTTGTCGCCAACGCCGGGGTGGAGACGGTAGATACCTACATGAACTGGGCGTACTTCCGCAGACGCGCCGACGCCGGGCCGTTCGAGCTCTTCTCTGACCTTGATTCACGCATCGCCTACTACAAGAGGATTCTGACCTTCGTTGGGCTGATGGCTCTGACGCAAGTCCCGATTTCGGTAGTGCTTGCCGCCAACATATCGAGAGGGAGTTGGGCGCCGGCATGGAGTCTTCCCCTGTTTGTGGTCCAGGTGACCGCCTTGATCGTTTTCTGTGTCCAGACCTTCCGACTCTGGAGACGCGTGAGGACACTCGAGCAGCAAAGGCAGGTTTTCGAATAGGTCCGCCGCTGCCCCTACTCCGCCCGCTCCACCTTCCCGGCTCCCGAGATGCTCTGCGTGACCTGGGGGTCGCCCGCGTACGACACTCGCCCGGCGCCTGACAGTGTGATCTCCCCGGCGGCGCAGGCAGTCACGGTCCGGCCGCTCAGCTCAGTCACGGTCAAGTGAGCACGGGGTGCTTCCCCTCCACCACCAGAGTGGGGGCATAACCGTGGGTGATGATGAGGGTCCCGGCGCGCGCAGCTGCACCTCGGTGAATCCGGGCACCCGGCGCGTGCTCTGAGCCTGGTCCTCATGGGTCCGGGCCGCTGCGCCGATACTAGAATGAAGAGCGGCCGAGACGGCGGAGTGGCACATGACAGAAACGAACGGTCTGTCAAGGCGGGATGAGCTGGAACGGCTCATGGCGGAGCTCCGGCTTCTCAGAGCCGACGCCGATGAACCGGGGTTTGTGGAGTGGCGGGCCTCCGCAGATTCCACCATGTCCAAGATGTTTGGACCGCGTCACAGGCTCACCTTGGCGCTCCGGAATGTCAGCTTCGCCTCGGATTTCGGTCAGGCCCGGGCGCGGGCCCTGGCTCTTCTCACATCCGCCGCCAGCTTGGCCGACACCATGCCCGATCCGGCCCTGGCCACTGGGCAGCCGCCTGAGATAACCCAGCAGCCCGAGCCGAAGCGCGAGCGCGTCCTGCGCAGGCTCGGTCGGAAGCGGGATACCTACGAAGCGCCCTCAGATATCCTTGAGCAACCA
>JAFGIH010000088.1 GCA_016929985.1 Thermoleophilia bacterium
CCGCAGCCGTGCGGGCCGTGCACCACCTTGGTCTCGCCATGCTGGTCGTTCTGATAGAGGATGGCGGTGGGACCGTACGTCTCCTTCACGCGGAGCATCTCGCCGGTGATGATATCCAGGGCTTCGTCCCAGCTGATTCGCTCGTACTTGCTGACCCCGCGGTTCTGGCTGTTGCGGCCGCCCGGGCCGGTGGAGCCGGGCGCGCCTTTGGGGTCGAAGTCCACGCGCTTCATGGGATAGCGTATACGGGCCGGCGAGAAAACCCGCTTCTTGTAGGCCAGGCTGAGCGGCGGCACCAGGGTCTTCTCGCCGGGCTCGAAGGTCAGGCCGCGGGCGTGCATGACCCAGGGCTTGACCTCCTCCTTGGTGTACTTGTCGTAGATGCGGGCAGGGCGGATGCGCACCATCTCGCCGTCTTTCACGTCCACCATGCAGGCGTTGGCGCCCGTGGGACAGCCCATCCAGCCCAACTCGCGCACCAGCGTCTTCTCTCCCGCGCTGTTGAGCGGCCTCTTGACCAGTCCGTCCACCGCCACCTCCCAGCGTCCAACGACGAACCAACACCGCCTCAGAGTGTATCGAATGAGGTGCGTTCTGCGCTATAGGCTAGTTAAGCCGCGTTAAGGAAACTCATGGAGAGCCGCGCACCCCCGAGGGTCGTGCGCTAGGGCCGGGGCCTGACCTTGCCGATGCGCGTGTAACACTCCTCGGGGATATCCGCGGGATCTTTGTAGAAGACGAATTCGCAATTCCCGTCATAGAGCGGCTCGGTCACGACGTGCACCGCCCCCAGATCACCGGTGTTCTCGTACTCCAGAGCCTCCATGATCGGACAATGCACACAGTAGATGGGGAGGTCGCTCATTCCCCAGGTGATCCGGTGAGGCTCGTCGACTTTGGCCAGACCGACCTCGGGATCGTAGGCGCCCTTCTGTATGAGCCTCTCGCCGGAGCCGCAGGGCTTCATGCTGAGGCTGATGGTCTTGTCGGTCTCGACGATGGTGATGGGCTGCATGTGCCCGCGCAGGCCACTGGCCATGTGTTCGACCAGCGAACGAAGATCGGTCTTCTCGGGTGGCAAGAAGACGACTTTCGCCTCGGCGGTGTGAGCCTCCCTTTCGGCCTCTTCGAGGGCGTCGACTCCCAGGCGCCGATAGATATACGACTGCAGGCCGGTGACCCAGAACATGTAGCCGTCGTGCAGATGCTGATATTCCTTCTGCATCCGGACGGCCAGCGCTTTGGCCTTGTCTTTGTCCCCGGCGTCGATGGCCTCGAGTACGAGGTCGAGGTTGCGAGCCCCCAGTTCCTTGAGCTCCTCGTCGGTAAAGATGCGGTTCTCGGTCATAGATGCCACCCTCATTCTGTTCGTTCAGTGCGGCAACCAAAAGGTTCTCACACTCGCGAGCCGCTTGCAGCCCATGGCCGACCGGCGCAGCAAGTACACTGGAGACAGCATGACAAGGAGGACACCATGACTCCCGACAACAAGAACGAGTGCTGGCGCGCCGACGCCATGGCCGCGCAAGAGCTCCAGGCGCCGCGTGAGAACTGCCGCGTCGAGGCGGCGGCCGCGGCCGTCCATCGCAGGAGACTGGAGACCGTTTCGGAAGAGCTGATCCGAGACTGCTCGAAGTCCGGATGCCACACGCATGTCGGATTCGAGCCCATCCCCTCCCGGCAGGCTGTGATCGAGATCGTCGAACGGGTGCGCGAGCTGCTTTTCCCCGGGTTCTTCAGCCCCCACACGCTCGACCCGGTGAGCTATCGCTACTCGATCGGCCAGACGACGATGGCGCTCTTCCACCTGCTTTCCGAGCAGATCACGCGCAGTATCCGGCACGACTGTTTCCGTTTTCAGCGTGAGTGCACCGACTGCCAGGATCGTGGCTATTCCACGGCCCTCGACCTGCTGGCCGGCATGCCCGAGATGCGGAGGGTGCTCGACCTCGACATCCAGGCCACCTTCGACGGCGACCCCGCAGCCAGCACCACCGACGAGATCGTGTACAGCTACCCTGGTCTGCAGGCCATCGCCGCCTACCGGGTGGCTCACCGGCTCTTGGAGTTGGGGGTGCCCATGCTTCCGCGCATGATCACCGAGCATATGCACGGAGTGACGGGCATCGACATCCACCCGGGAGCGGAGATCGGCGCAGGTTTCGTTATCGATCACGGCACGGGGCTGGTGATCGGTGAGACGTGCGAGATCGGCAACGGCGTCCGCATGTACCAGGGCGTGACGCTGGGTGCGCTCTCCCTACCCAAGGGCGCAGGCGACCAATACCGCGGCAAGAAGCGCCATCCCACCATCGAGGATGACGTGGTGATCTACTCCGGCGCGACCATCCTGGGGGGCGAGACCGTGATCGGCGCCCGCTCTGTCATCGGCGGCAACGTCTGGTTGACGGAGTCGGTACCGCCGGACACCTCAGTGATGATCGAGAGCCCCCGGCTGGTCAAGAAGTCACGGAACCATTCATAAACGGTGTCGGAGCAGCGCGACAACACACCAGCGGCCGAGCCGGCGGGGGAACCGGCGCGCCGCCCGGCTCCGCAGGGCGGCGGGGGCGGCGTGCTCGTGGGCATGAGCGGGGGTGTCGACAGCACCGTCGCCGCACTGCTGCTCAAGGATGAGGGCCTCGAGGTGGTGGGAGTCACCCTGAAGCTGTGGGAGAGCCCCGACGACGCGGGCGCCTGCAGCCCCTGCTCGGACGCGGCGGTGCAGCGCGCGAAGCAGGCGGCCGACAGGCTGGGCATCCCTCACCTCACCATGGACGCCACCGCGCGCTTCAGTGAAGCCGTGATCGACTACTTCGTCCAGGAGTATCGGCAAGGCCGCACGCCCAACCCCTGCACCAAATGCAACGCGCGAGTGAGGTTCGGCCTCCTGGTGGAACTGGCCCATCAGCTAGGACTCTCCCGGGTGGCCACCGGCCACTACGCGAGATTCTCAGGCGCCGCCCGCGTGCTCAGCCGGGCCACCGACCTCTCCAAAGACCAGTCGTACGTGCTGGCCGAGGTCGATCCCGGTCTGCTGACCCAGGTCATCTTTCCGCTGGGCGACTTGACCAAGAGCGAGGTACGGAGGCTCGCGTCCGACGCGGGTGTACGCGGTTGGGAGGCCCCCGAGAGCCAGGACATCTGCTTCATCCCGGACGGCGACTATCGGAGTTTCCTGCGCACCCGCTTGGGAGAGAGGCCGGGCGAGATCGTCGACCAGCAGGGCGCCGTGGTCGGCGCCCACGATGGGGTCTACGGCTTCACCATAGGTCAGCGGAAGGGGCTGCGCGTTTCGGGACCGACTCCTCACTACGTTACCGCCCTCGACCCGGAGCGCGACCGAGTGGTGGTCGGCACTGACAAAGACTCCGCGGTGAAGACCATCGATGTCATCGGCCTCACCTGGCACTCGGCGCCGACCGGCGCCGACTATCTGGTGCAGATCCGCTCCAGCGGAACGCCGCTCAGGGCTCGCTTCGCTCGCCCCCCAGCTGTGGACCTCGGCGCCGACGAGCGCCCCGACCACGTGACCATCGCTCTCGACGAGCCCGCGGCCGGGATCGCCACCGGCCAGACGGCCGTGGTCTACGAAGGCGCCATGGTGGTCATGGCCGGGACCATCACCGCCACAGCCGGGCTTGTGTACCATAAGGACCACGGCCACAATGCCGCCCACACCAAGGAGCCAGACTGATGACAGACGCCTACATCTACGAAGAAAACCTCGTCACCAGCTACAACGCCGACACGAGCAAGTTCGTCGGCGACATCATCTCCCCCGTGCTCTTCATGGACTCGAACTCCGTCCCGGGTTCGTTCTACGCGGAGTACATCCTCATCAACAAGGCGCTCGAGGGCTCACCGCCCGAGCACAGCCACGACGACGCCGACGAGATCCTCATGTTCTTCGGCACCGACCCGGAGCGGCCGCACGACCTGTGTGGCGAGGTAGAGATCTGGATAGCCGGGGAGAAGCACACGCTCACCGAGAGCGCCATGATCTTCGTGCCCAAAGGCGTGAAGCACTGCCCGCTGTACGCCCCCCGCGTGGACAAGCCCATCGTCATGATATCCACGGCGCCGGCCCAGCATTACAGCAGAGACGGCATCGAATAGGGCATCCGGGGCAGCCGTTGCGCCGCGAGGTGGACGAGACTAGAGTGGTGTGAGCGACCCTGTGCTGCAGCGGAGGTCCATGTGAGAGGCAAAGAGAGCGTCATGACCGAACGAGAGCGGATCGAGGCGCTGCTCGACCGTCGGACCCCGGACCGGGTGCCTATCTGGCCGTTCGTGCCCAACGGGTTCGCCGTTCTCTACAACGGCCTGTCCATCGTCGACGCCTACACGAATCCTGAAGGCCTCTACGGATCGCTTCGCAAAACCGCCAGGGATTTCGGCTGGGTGTTCGTGCCGCGTATGGTCTACGCGGCCATGGGCGCCTGGGAGTTCGGCGGTGAGGTGCGTATGCCCACCGGCGAATACGACCAGGCTCCGGTGGTCACCCGCCATCCGCTGGAGCGCGACGAAGACATCTACGACCTCGAGTGGCCGGGCCCGGAATCGGGATTCAATCCCATGATGAGGAGGTTCGGAGAGATCGCGCGCCGCGAGAGACTGGACAATGAACCGTTCAACGCGTCCATCGGCGCCGGGATGGCCTACAACCTTGCCTGCCAGATAGTGGGGCTGGAGAGGTTCCTCAAGTGGTTGGTGAAGAAGCCCGGTCTCGCCCACGATCTGATAGACAGAGTGTCCGCCTGGAGCCTCGCTTCGCTGCCTGCCCAGAGAGAGGCTCTGGGCATCGACGGCGTCCTCGGCGGGGGGGGAAGCGCCATGGCGTCCAACCAGCTCATCTCCGCGAGGGTCTTCGAGGAGTACGCCCTTCCCGATATCAAGAAGGGACAGGCGATGCTGAGAGAGCTGGGCTACAAGACGACCTACGCCCACATCTGTGGAGAGCAGAACGATAACCTTCCCTATTGGGCCGAAGTGGACTTCGGTGACCC
>JAFGIH010000783.1 GCA_016929985.1 Thermoleophilia bacterium
CCGAAGGTGGTCAGAATGGGCCGGATTGACGGCCACCCGGCTGACTTGTATACTTCGCGACTCTTTGCAAGTGGCCGCACGATGCGGCCCGCGAATGTGATGACAGGAGCGGCGCAAGGGCGGATCCGGCCGGGACGCGTGGGAGTGTCTGGTGTCTGCGCCGACGACATAGTAAGTGAGGGAACGTGAAGAGGACCTATCAGCCGAACAAGCATAGGCGCAAGAAGACTCACGGGTTTCGAGTCCGCATGAGCACTCGGGCCGGCCGAGCTGTACTCAAGCGCAGGCGCGACAAGGGCCGCAAGCGTCTCTCGGCGTAGTCTGGCGTGAATCGGTCTCGCGGCCGACTTTCGCGGTCCGATGACTTCACTCGCGCCTATCGAGCGGGGCGTTCTGTTGCCAACAAGTATCTGGTCTTATACTATTTTGAGCGCTCGGGAGCTGATGCCGGACAGGCGACAGACGGACCTCGGGTGGGTTTCTCTGTATCCAAGCGGCTTGGTACCGCGGTTGACCGCAACCGGATAAAGCGCGTGCTGCGAGAAGCTTACCGAGCGCACAGCCAATGTCTGAGGGGGAACGTGGATCTTGTCCTGATCGCCCGCACACCGCTCGTGGAACTCCTCGAGAGCGGCGGCTTCAGAGCGGTGGAGGAGAAGACGGCGGAAGTGCTCCGTAAGGCCTCGCTCATCTCTCCAGGGGAGGATCGGCGGCGATCGTCGTGAAGCTCGACTTCAACCCAGTGAAGGCCTTTCTTATCTGGCTCGTCCGCGGGTATCAGATACTAATCTCGCCACTCCTTCCGCGCTCCTGCAAGTACTATCCGTCGTGCTCACAGTACGCCGTCGACGCGCTGACCCAACACGGGGTCGTGCGCGGGACCGTACTGGCGGGGTGGCGCCTGCTGCGCTGCAACCCCTGGAGCTATGGCGGCTACGATCCTGTTGAGCATCAGACTTTGTTCGGCAAGGGTCGCTCCGGAGCGCCTCGATCAAGGCGTCACGACCCCGGCAGCAGAGTCATTCGAGGGAAAGCCCTCTCGCTGGTGCTCGCTCTCATCTTGGCCGCGGTATTGCTTGCCATGCCGATGGCCCTTACTTCGTGCGGGTTCTTCGGGAGCACGGAGACTACCGCGGCAGCGACTACGACTGTGGCCGGGGCTACAACGGTCCCGGGTGAAGCGACGACCACGACGACCCTGGCGGCAGAGCAGAATCCCGGCTCGTTCGACAAGACGACCAAGCCGCTCCAGGCCCTCTTCTTCGCGGTACTTGACTTCTTCTACGACAAACTCCACGTCAGTTGGTCGTGGGCGATCGTCCTTCTCACGGTGGTCGTCCGGATCGTGCTCATCCCCCTCACCTGGCGGCAGATCAAGAGCATGAGGGCCATGCAAGCCCTGCAGCCTGAACTGAAGGCTCTCCAGGAGAAATACAAGGACGACCGGCAAATCCTCAACCAGAAGGTGATGGAGTTCTACCGGGAGAACAAGGTAAGCCCGTTCGGCTCGTGTTTGCCCTTGTTGCTGCAAATGCCGGTGTTTCTCGGCTTGTTCTACATGCTGCGTACTGCAGGAAGACCCGACCTGGATCCGGCGGAATGGGGCCGCTGGGCGAGCATTTTCGTTGATCCCCAGGTCGGCTGGCTGTGGATAAAGGACATCACCACGTTCGACATAGGCCTTCTGTTCCTGTACGTGGCCAGCCAGTTCCTGGCCTCGTGGCAGATGGCCCGTAAGGGCGCCGGCCAGCAGAAGGTCATCTCTTACATGATGCCGATCGTCGTCGGTATCTTCATGTTCGTGTACAAGTGGCCTGCGGGTCTTTTCATATACTGGTTCACGTCCAACCTTTGGACGATCGCCCAACAGTTCGTTCTCGAGAAGGTCGTACCCGCCCCCGTAGCGGTGACGGCTGGGTCGGCGAAGGGAACGGCAGCGGCTCGGGTGCCGGGGGAGACCCCGGCGGGACCATCAGGCAAGGCCGCAGGGAAGGCCTCGGAAAAGGCCGGTGGCAAAGCTGCTGGCAAGGCTCCTACGAAGGCGTCCGGCAAAGCTCCGACGAAGGCGTCCGCCAAGACCCCAGCCAAGTCGCCCGGGCAGAGCGGGGCTTCCCCTAAGAAGAAGACTACCCCAGCACAGCCGGCGGCTAAGACCCCGGCAACGCCGTCTGGGAAGAGCGGAGGCAAGACGAGTGGCCAACAAGCGGGAAAACAAGGGAAGGCAGCAGGTAGCACGAGCCAGCGGACGGACGGTGGGAACGGCGGTTCAAAGGGCTTTGGCGGAACTTGATTTCGCGCCGGGCGAGCTCGCTGACGATCAGTATGAGGTGACGATCGTCATCCCTCCCGAAGAGGGGTTCATGGGGGTAGGCGCGGTCGATGCCGTCGTCGAGGTGGCGCTCGTGGGGGAAGAGTTCGATTTCTACGGTCCATCGGACGACTCGCAGCCCGCAGAACTGCTGCTTGACCGGTTTGGTGATGAATACGACGAGGATGAGGACGACGTCGGCGGCTACAGCGAGCGGGAGAAGTACGACGATGCCGGACTATCAGACAAGCCCGAGGCTGCCCGGCTACGAGCGTTTTTGCAGAGGGTCCTACGGGAAATGGGACTTTCTGCGCAGATAGTGATTACCGAGACGCCCGACGAACTACACGCAGAGATCGCCGGCGAAGATCTGGGGATACTGATCGGACGCCGTGGCCAGACCATCGATGCAGTGGAGTACCTGGCCGGTATCGCCGTGTTCCCCGGGGCTTCCGCCCGCAAGCACGTGGAGCTTGACGCCGAGGGTTACAAGGAGCGACGGCGGCGTCAGGTGGAACGGGTCGCGGTGCGAAAGGCCGATGAAGCGGTCAAACGGGGCCGGGCCGTACAGTTGCCGCCGATGACGCCTGCCGAGCGGAAGATCGTCCATCTCCTTCTACGGGGACGGTCGGACGTCGAGACGGCGAGCCAGGGCCGCGAACCCAACCGGTCGGTGGTCATCTCGCCGGTCCGCTAGAACCCGGCAGGGGGTAGACCACCCGCAGCAGGAGCGGGCTAGCGGCTGCGTCGTGAGTGGGAGCATCGCGGTGTTGTAGGGCTGCGTTCGTGGTGGTGACCGACTTTATCTGGCATCATCTTCGGCTGCACCACTTCAGAGCGGGGGCTGCAAAGAGCTGTAAATGCCCGAAGAACCCGGACAACTGCAGAGCCGCCGGAGGAATAGTCCGGACGGGCTCGGAGACTCGACTTCTCTCGGCGACCTATGGCGTGCTACCGGGGATCGCGGAGTGTCAGCACACGAGGACACGATCGTCGCCGTATCGACCGCGGTCGGACTGGGGGCCATAGGTATTGTGAGGCTTAGTGGTCCGCTGGCCATAGCCGTCGCGGAGAGAGCATTTCGACCGGCTCGCGGTGAGCCGCTGCAACCCGGCGAGACGTATTGCCTGCTTTATGGGCATGTGGTCGATCCTGGGTCGGGTAATGTTGTGGACGAGGTTCTGCTGGCCGTCATGCGCGCGCCGCAATCCTACACACGGGAAGACGTCGTCGAGTTGCACTGTCATGGGGGCGTGGCCGCGCAGCGTTCTGTGCTGCGGTTGATGCTACAGCTGGGCGCCCGGCTGGCGGAACCCGGAGAATTCACGAGAAGGGCGTTCCTCAACGGTCGGATAGACCTCGCCCAGGCGGAGAGCGTGGCCGCGATCGTCGCGGCGCGGAGCACAGGAGCCCTGCGAGCGTCCGTGAGGCAACTGGACGGCGGTCTCTCACAACGCCTCAAGATGGTCAGGCGAGACCTGATCAGTATGCTCGCCCAGATCGAGGCGACGGTGGACTTCTCCGAGGGAGAGGATATCGACGAGCTTGACTGGGAGGCGTTGCTGGAAGGATTGGCCACGGCGCATGCCAACCTCTCGCGATTGATGCGCACTGCCTTCGTGGGGAGGGCGCTGGAGCACGGTGTTCGCACCGCCATCGTCGGAAGGCCCAATGTTGGGAAGAGCTCCTTGCTGAACGCGCTCCTCATGAGGGAGAGGGCTATCGTGTCGGAGTCCCCGGGGACCACGAGAGACACTGTTGAAGAGCTCATGGAGATAGCAGGCATCCCGATCCACTTGGTCGACACTGCAGGCATCCGCAGCGATGGCGATCATGTGGAGCAGCTTGGCGTGGAGCGGTCGATGAAGGCCATGGACCAGGCAGATCTGGTACTGGGGGTCATAGACCTTTCGGTGCCGTGGGATACGGCAGACGCGGACCTCGTCGAGGCTCTGGACCCCGTGCGCTCGATCGTGGTCGGGAAC
>JAFGIH010000784.1 GCA_016929985.1 Thermoleophilia bacterium
AGCAAAGGGCTGAAGCGGAGAGGGCCGGCTACGTGCTGCGGCGCGTGAAGGGGAGTATGGCGACAGGCGGCGAGGTAGAGTCGGGGCCGGGCGTGTCATTCTTGCCGGTGCCGCACCGCCGGCATCTCATGGTGCCCGACCTGAAGCTGGCGTTGCTCACCGACGCCCTGGTGTTCCCGCGCAGGCACAAAGCGGCGCCCGCGCGGCGCGGGCCCGCGGGCCTGGAGCTCTCCGGCTTCCGCGACCTGCGCAAGGGCGACTACGTGGTGCACGAAGATCACGGGGTGGGGCGCTTTGAGGGCATATCCACAAAGACGGTGGCCGGGGTCACCCGCGACTATCTCGACCTGGCCTACAAAGACGGCGACATGCTCTACGTGCCGCACGACCAGATCGCCAAGGTCATGCGCTACGTGGGCGCTGGCGGGACGGCCCCCGGCCTCTCCAAGCTGGGCGGCAAAGGCTGGGAGCACGTCAAGAGCCGGGTGCGGCGGGCCGCCCGCGAGGTGGCGGGCGAACTCTTGCATCTCTACGCACTCCGCCAGGCCAGCAAGGGCTACCGCTTCTCCGAAGACGGCGAGTGGCAGGTGCGCTTCGAGAAGGCCTTCCCCTTCGACGAGACCGAAGACCAGCTGCGGGCCATCGACGTGGTCAAAGACGACATGGAGTCGGAGCAGCCCATGGACCGGCTGCTCTGCGGCGATGTGGGCTACGGCAAGACCGAGGTGGCGTTGCGGGCCGCCTTCAAAGCCACGCTGGACGGCAAGCAGGTCATGGTGCTGGTGCCGACCACCATCCTTGCACAGCAACACTACGGCACGTTCCGGGAACGCTTCGCCGACTTTCCGGTGAAGGTGGAGATGATCTCGCGCTTCCGGTCGGCGGCCGAGCAGAGGCAGATCGTCAAGGACTTCAGCGCCGGGAAGATAGACGTGCTCATCGGCACTCACCGGGTGCTCTCGCAGGATGTGGCTCCCAAGGATCTGGGCCTGGTCGTCGTAGACGAGGAGCAGAGGTTCGGCGTGGCGCAGAAGGAGGCGCTGCGCCGCCTGAAGGTCAAGGTGGACGTGCTCACCCTCACCGCTACGCCCATCCCGCGCACCCTGCAGATGTCGCTCTCGGGGGTGCGCGACATCACTACCATCGAGACGCCTCCGCGCGACCGGCATCCCATCCAGACCTACGTGGGCCTCTACGACGAGGGCATGGTGCAGCGGGCCATCGAGCGGGAGATCGACCGGGGAGGCCAGGTCTACTTCCTGCACAACCGGGTGGAGACCATCGACAAGGCGGCCCTCCGGCTCAGCGAGCTCATGCCGCGGGTGCGCTTCTCGGTAGCCCACGGGCAGATGGCCGAGCAGGAACTGGAACGGGTCATGCTGGAGTTTTTGCGGGGCGACTCCGACGTGCTGGTGAGCACCACCATCATCGAGAACGGGCTCGACATCCCCAACGCCAACACTCTTGTCGTGGAGCGGGCCGACTTGCTGGGCCTGGCCCAGCTCTACCAGATACGCGGGCGCATCGGCCGCTCTACCCGGGTGGCCCACGCCTTCCTCTTTCACCCTGACGAGGCGGTGCTCACCGAGGAAGCCGTGGCGCGCCTCTCCACGCTGGCCGACTACACCGAGCTGGGCTCCGGCTTCAAGATAGCCATGCGCGACCTGGAGATCCGGGGGGCCGGGGAGCTGCTGGGCGAAGAGCAGTCGGGACAGATAGCCGCGGTGGGCTTCGAGATGTACCTGTCGATGCTGCGAGAGGCGACCGCCATGTTGCAGGGTCAAGAGCTCGCGGTGGAGAAGGTGCCGCGCGTGGAGATCGGCATCGACGCTCACGTGCCGGCGAGCTTCATAGGCTACGAAGCGGCCCGGGTCGATCTGCACAGGCGCATCGCGTCGGCGGCGAGCCTGGACGAGCTGGTCGACTTGCGGGCAGAGTTGACGGATCGCTTCGGCGAGATCCCCGAGGCCGTAGACAACCTCATCTTCCTGGGCGAGGTGCGGGCGACGCTGCAGGGGTGGGGGGCGGATGCGCTCACGGTACGGCAGGGCCGCCTCACCATCACCGGGCTGACGCTCCCCTCCGGCTCGCGGGAGAAGCTGCGCAACCGCGACCGGCGCTACGTGTACGCACCGGTGCAGGGTCAGCTCTCTCTGGGTATGAGGGGCGACGAGCGCGGGCTGCGCCGGGCGGTCCGCGAAGTACTGGATGATATACTCGGCCTCTTTGGGGGGGAAGCGGCGCTTCAGGCTACACAGACAGAAAAGGACTCGTCAGAGAAGTGAGGTCACGTGTGATCAGAAGGCTCGCCGCCGGCCTGCTCCTTCTGCCACTACTGTTCGTTTTCGGTTGCGCATCTGATCTGCCCGAGGGCTCGATCGCCCAGGTGGGCACCGCGCTCGTGTCTCAGAGTACGTTCGACGAGCTGAAAGCGGCGTACGAGGCTGCCGGCCGGGCTCCCGACAAGCACAGGCAGGCCGACGAGTACCGCAAGTTCGAACAGGCGTTGGCCGAACATCTCGTGATACTGGAGGTGCTCCGCCAGGAAGCATCCGCCCTCAAGGTCTCGGTGACCGACAGAGATGTGGCCGACGAGCTCGAACAGATCAAGGGGATGTTCCAGGGTCAGGAGAAGAGACTTGAGGCGGCTCTGGAAGCCCAGAACCTCACCATGGAGCAGCTTGACCGGTCCATCCGCGAGAGCCTGTGGATAGAGCGCATGAAGGCGGCGGTGACCGAAAAAGTCACGGTCACCGAGAAAGAGGTGAAGGCCTACTACGAGTCGCACAAGTCGGAGTACGTTGAACAGGAGTCCCGGACCGTGCGGCACATCCTCATCTCGCCGTTCAGGAGGCTCTCCGACGGGTCGGTGAGTTCCACCGCCTCCGAGGGCGAGTGGGAGGAGGCCCGCTCGGAGGCGGAGAAGGTGCGCAACGAGATCCAGAACGGCGCCGATTTCATCACCCAGGTGGAGAAGTACTCCGACGATGACGCCACCAACGAGAACAGCGGAAAGCTCGGAGCTGTGATACGCGGACAGATGGTCCCGGCGTTCGAGGAAGCGGTGTTCGACATGCAGAAGGGCGACCTCTCCGAACCGGTGAAGACCCAGTACGGCTATCACCTCATCCAGGTCACCGACATAACGCCCAAGAGGGAGTTGGCCTACGACCAGGTGAAGGAGAACATCAGGACGGCCCTGCTCGAACAGAAGGAGGCCGAGACGTGGGAAGAGTGGCTGGCCGATAAGCAGGCCGAGCTCGGCGTATCCTACCGCGATGGCTACGCGCCCTCCTCGTCCACGAGCCTGGAA
>JAFGIH010000785.1 GCA_016929985.1 Thermoleophilia bacterium
GCTGTGAGCTTGGGAGAGTAGGCGTCCATGCGGCCGGAGGTGGTGGGACCCGCCGAGCCGATCGCCTCTCCCGGCTTGGGTGGAGTCGGTCCGACGAAGTAGATGATCTGCCCTTCGATCTCGATGGGAAGCGGGTCGCCTTTGTCGATGAGTTCCACCAGGCGCTTGTGCGCCGCGTCGCGACCCGTGTAGATGATGCCCGTGATGAGGAGCCGGTCGCCCGCATGCAGGCTCGCGACCGCCTCTTCGGTGAGCGGAGTGGTGATGGTGCGGTCCATCAGATCACCACCTCCTTGTGCCGGGCTGAGTGACACTGGATGTTGACGGCCACCGGCATGCTGGCGATGTGAGCGGGCATCTCTTCGATGAAGACGTCGATGACCGTCACGATACCGCCCAGTCCCGCGGGACCGATGCCCAGATCGTTGCAGCGCCGCTCTATCTCGTCCTCCAATTCTGCCAAGCGCGGGTCGGGGTTGGTAGAGCCCACCTCCCGCATCAGTGAGTGTTTGGCCATATAAGCGGCCTTCTCGAACGTGCCGCCCAACCCCACGCCTACGAGGATGGGCGGACATGGGTTGGGTCCGGCTTTGCTCACGGTATCGACGATGAACTCAACGGCGCCCTCTCTGCCCTGGGCAGGCTTCAGCATCCCGATGGCGCTCATGTTCTCGGCGCCGCCACCCTTCGGAGCGACGATGATCTTCACCTTGTCCCCGGGGACGATACGGGTATGGAGCATGGCCGGGGTGTTGTCACCGGTGTTTTTCCGCGCCCCGATAGGATCGGCGACAGCCGATTTGCGCAGATATCCATCAGTGTAACCCCTGCGAACCCCCTCGTTGACGGCTTCCTCAAGGTTCCCACCCACCAGGTGCACGTCCTGGCCCACCTCCAAGAAGACCACAGCAAGTCCGGTGTCTTGGCAGAGCGGCCGGTTGGTATCTCTGGCCAAGTTGGCGTTTTCGAGCAGTTGGACGAGGACGTCCCGCCCGGTCTCGGACATCTCTCGGTCAATCGCCTTCTCCAAAAAATCAACCACATCCTCACCAAGATATGTGCAGGCCTCGATGGCCAGCCTAGCCACCGCCTCGGTCACCCGGCCGACGTCCACTTCCCTCACTTGCGTCCCTCCTCGGTTTGGTGCGAGCCGGTGAGCTCTTTCCAAACGCACTTTTTGCATCCTGATATATGTATACCAAAAATGCGCCCGACGTGTGCAATCGTGCAGCGAGCGGGCGCGCGGCCGCCCGCATTGGCGGCGTCGTTCCGCCTCGGCTACACTAGGAGCCGCTGTGCCGCCGGTCTAGTGCGGCCATGCGGACCGCGGACTATCCGACGACACGGGGATCGACGTGCGAGTACTCTCAGGCATACAGCCCTCGGGCAGACCTCATCTGGGCAACTACTTCGGTGCGCTGCGCCAGTACATCACCCTACAGGAGGGCAACGATCCCTTCTACTTCATCGCGAGCTACCATGCGCTGACGGCGCTTCACGAACCCGAACTGCTGAAGGAGTACACACTGGGGGTGGCTCTGGACTTCCTGGCCCTGGGCCTCGACCCGAACAAGAGTGCCCTCTTCGCCCAGCAGGACGTCCCCGAGGTCACGGAGTTGACCTGGATCCTTTCGTGCGTCACCCCCATGGGTCTACTTGAAAGAGCGGTCAGCTACAAGGACAAGGTGGCTCAGGGCATCGCCTCGAACCACGGTCTGTTCGCGTACCCCGTGCTGCAAGCGGCGGATATCCTCATCTATCTATCCGACATCGTCCCGGTCGGCCAAGACCAGAAACAGCACTTGGAGATGACCCGGGACATAGCCGCCAAGTTCAATCAGGAGTTCGGCGAGGTCTTCGTCATACCAGAGCCGTATATCCTCGACTCCACGGCGGTGGTGCCCGGCGTAGACGGCGCCAAGATGTCGAAGAGCTACGGCAACGAGATCGGCCTCTTTGAAGAGGGTAGCGTCCTCAAGAAGAAGGTCATGTCCATCGTCACCGACTCGGCCCCGGTCGAAGAACCGAAGGACCCCTCCGGCTCTACCCCCTTCCTCTTGCTGAGCCTGCTAGCTTCACAGGAAGAAACCAAAGAGTGGGAGGCGCGGTACAAGGCCGGCGGGATGGGCTATGGCGAGGTCAAGAAACGCCTCTTGGAGCTCATCAACGAGTACTTCACGCCCCTGCGCGAACGCCGGCGTGAACTCGAGAAGGACACCGACTACGTCATGGACGTGCTCAAAGAGGGGGGCATGAAGGCTCGGGCGGTCGCCCAGCAAGTCATGCACAAAGTGCGAGAGGCTACCGGGCTCCCCACGACCTACTAGCGCCCGGTGTGTCTAAGGTGGAGTTGTACGATCTAACTCTCCCGCTGAGCCCGCGGACTCCGGTACATCCAGGCGACCCGGAGGTGCGCTTCACCCAGGCCCGTAGCCACGCAAACGACGGTTACCAGGTGACGCAGATCAGTCTTGGCTCTCATACGGGCACGCACTTGGACGCGCCGCGCCATTTCTTGCCCCGTGGAGCCACGCTCGACGAGTACCCACTCGAGCGACTTGTGGGCCCCGGGGTGGTCGTCGATTGCAGGCCGGGCGGCGATGCGGGCCCAACGATGACCGGCGTGACGCAGGAACCGCTCTGCATTGACGCAGCTCACCTATCCGAGCGGATGGCGCCGTTCCGGTTCGCAGCCGGTGGCATCGTGATCCTTTGGACGGAAGGAGCGCTGCTCACCTCCGGGGCAGCCGAGATCCTCATGAGTGCCGATCCGGGCCTCGTGGGGACCGACTCCCCGAGTCTCGACTGCGATCCCTACCCGGTGCATCAGATCCTCCTGGGCCGGGGGATCCTCATCGCCGAGAACCTCCACGGCCTGGACCGTCTCGGACCGGGGCCGGCCACCTTCGCGTTTCTGCCGCTGGCGCTGCTGGACACCGACGGGGCGCCGGTGAGAGCCATCGCCTGGCGTTAGAAGGCTGCTAAGAGCCGAAGCCTCGGCCGCCAACTCAGGTCGTGGTGGTAGTCGACTCCTCGACCTCAGGACCGATGCTGATGATGCCCTCGTACCACTGTGGAGTGCAGATCAGCACCGGTTCGTACCCGGCTGTGGCCGTGAACGTAAGCATGAGATCCAGAGACGTGTTTTGAAGCAGGCTACGCGGCAGCGGCCCTGAACGAGTCGGCTCGATAGCCACCACACGGTCACCTACCCGGCAGACGAAGTCCTTGGCGTCGACCCGCAAGGGTGCCTCCCCCCGATTCTGCACGCGGACATAGGCCTGGTAGAAAGTCTCACCGGTATCAGGTGCGCCAGGCGTCGCGTTGCTGAGTCTCTGCGCCGGAGTCGCCGGTTGGAAGGTGGCGTGAAGCGCCCGGACCGTGATGCTCGCGTGTCCCAC
>JAFGIH010000786.1 GCA_016929985.1 Thermoleophilia bacterium
AGCAGATACAGACCGACGGCGAAGAACGGCAGAGAGAACAACACGAGCCCCAGCACGTGACCGGCCTTGCTTGCACCTTCGGCAAGCTCGGTCAGACCGACGATCAGCCAGGCTGCGACGCCCAGACTGACGACTATCAGTACGATCCCGATGATCCTGGTCCGCATCGCTCCCTCCCGGTAGCTCTTGAATGAGCCGGCGCCCGGCCCGCCGGGCCGGGCGCCGATATTTTGTCATATGCCGCCTATCCGGCGCGGAACCCTCCGCCTCCACCTCCACCGGAGAATCCACCGCCGAATCCACCGCCGCCGCCGGAGAACCCGCCGCCGCCCCAAGCGCCCTTCTTAGAGCCGCCCGAGGACGGGACGGCGGTCAGAACGTTCGACATGTTTCCGAGGCTGTTGAACAGTCCGTCAGAGATGCTGTCCAAGCTGAAGCCGCCACCGCCTCCAGGGCTCCCGGCAGTGCTGATGGGACCGCCGATGCCGCCGCCCAAACCGCCACCGAGCCCACCCGTGTTGATGGGGCCGGTGCCGGGTGAGGTCGGGATGACCACGGGTGGGTGATACCAGTCGGGAGACGAGACGGTGAGACTCTCGAAGCGCCGCACCCAATCCTTCTCCACGCCGAAGGCGATTGCGTACGGCAGGTACTTCTCGAAATTCTCCTTGGCCGACGTCATGTCGTCGAAACGGGTGAGGTCTTGGAGGTAGTTCCGAAATGCCAGCCACCTGCGCTGCTCCTGGGCCCCCTTCGGGGTCCGCTGGGGCATGTGGGGAGCGAACACCAGCACGATGATCACCGAGACGATGGAGCCCAACATGAACCATCCCCACCCGGACAGTTCGACCGAGAAGAGGATGAAGGTCAGAACCGCCAAGATCGCCGCAAGCGCGATGCCATACCCGATCCACCTGCTGCGCGCCTTCTTGGGGTTCTTGAAGAAGAGGCCCGTTTTGGTCACCTCATCGTAGACCTGGTTGGTGATCGGCTCGACGTGAACGTAGAAGTGGTTCTTGAGGTCGTTGGTGGTCACTTGGTCAGGGTGCTTCGCGTCGAAGAGAGCCTTCGCCACCGCGGCTTCGAACCCCTGGAGATCGTCGAGTGGTTTGCGCCGCGTGAAGATGGTCATGGCCTTGCCGGCCTTCCCTTGCTTCGCGGTGTCGGTTATCTCGATGTAGCCACGTCTGGCCAGGTCGACGATGGTGGCGATCACCTCTTTTGTATCCACCTTCTCGTCTATGAGGGCTCCGGCCAGACCCGGGGCGAGTGCCGTAGGCGGTTCACTCACGTAGGAGGCGTAGACCTGTCCGGGCTCGTCACGCCCGCGCTTACGCCAGATCAGCAACATGGAGAGAAGAGTGATGATGGGAAGCAGGAATCCCAGCTTTGGGATGAGGAATTCCGCCACGCGCCGGGCTGTCCACGTGAACTTCACCACGTCCTTCGGGAAGCCGGTGACGATCCAGAAGTTGGTGTAGGCAGGGATGTCGGAGGCCTGATAGACCATCGTGGAGGCTGCGGGTGAGGTGACGTTGGTCTCGACACCATATCCGGCCTGCACCGCCTGGGTCATCCTCTCGGTCGGGACCTCCCCCGGCAGCTTGACTGTGGCTTTGACGGCGCCGATCGGCACCGGCGTCACCGCGTCAAAGACATACCAGCGCAGCTCGTCGCCGACGTCGAAGAACATGATCATCTGCTTAGCCCGATAGTGGAACGTCCAGGTCTCGGTGGCGTCGGTGAGGTCGAAGTGGACCTCCAGCGCCTTCATGTCGCTCTGTTCGTAGACCATGTACGTGCCGGGGGTGTTCTCGTCGCCCTTCGGCAGAGCGACGCCGTTCGCGTCGCGGACCTCGATGTCGCTGATGCCGTTCGGTATGTTGGCGAGCGGGATGTCGAGCGCCACGAAGTGGTAGTTGCCTTCGAAGGTGAAGGTGACCGTCTCGTCGACGAGGACGTCGCCGTTCTCTTGGACGTCCAAGACGACATCGATGTTATCGATGCGCCAGTCCTTGGCCTCGACCGCAGCCGCCGGACCGGCCAGCAGAGCCACCAGGGCGCAGACCATGGCCAGGAACCCGAGGCCCCAGAGGCGCCGGTGGTCTCGGCTGTGCCGGCGGACTTGACTCTGCCGGTGACTCATTGTTGTCCGCTCTCCGGGGCGGCGGCGCCGGGCGCCGCGGGTGGCTCGTCCGTCGAAGCCGCCGGTGTTGAAGGTGCCGGCGCTGCGGGTGCCGCCGCCGGGGCGCTCATGTTGTAGCCGCAGTTGGCGCAGAACTTGGCGCCCACCGGGTTGTTCGTCTTGCACTGCGGGCACTGGACAGTCGCAGCCAGGTTGGCGCCGCAGTTCGGGCAGAAGTTGCTTCCGTAGACGATCTCAGCCTTGCAGTTGGGGCAGCGCACCTTCGGCTGTGCCCCACCGGCCATGGCCTGCTGCAACATGCCCGGGATCATCATGCCGAGGCCGGCGCCGGCCCCAAGGCCCAGCCCGGCCGTCGCGGCGGTGCCGATGTCGCTGGTGCCGTCACCGCCTCCCGGGGCGCCTCCAGCCGTGGCAAGATCGCCGATAGCCATCGCGGCCTTGTACTGGAAGTACTTGTCCATACCGCCCACGGCTTCCATGCCGGTGCGCTCGTCGATGCGCTTCTGCACCTCTTCCGGCGGCGAGATAGCGTTGATCACGAAGTCCACAGCCGCCAAGCCGTACTGGGCAAAATCGTCTTTGATACGAGCCTTGAGACCGGCGCCCAACTCGTCGAAGTAGCGGGGCAGGTCGAGCACCGTGTCGAGACTCTCACCCAAGATGTCCGCAAGCCGCCCGATGATCACGCCGCGCAGGAAGTCCTCGATCTGGGAATTGGTGTAGATGCCGCGAGTGCCGACGAGCTTCACAACGAAGAGTTTCGGGTCGATGATCTGGAACGTGTAGATACCGTTGGAGCGTAGCCGGATCATCTTGAACTCGGAATCACGGAACAAGATGGGCTCGAGAGTGCCCCACTTCAGGTCGGTGAAGGTCCGTTTGCTGACGAAGTAGACCTCGCTTCTGAACGGGGTGTCACCCCACAGCGGCGTGGTGATGGCGGCGGTGAGCAGGGGGATGTTCTGCGTGGCTAGGGTATGCCGACCCGCGTCAAAAACATCATAGGCTTTGCCGTCACGGAAGAAGACGGCCCATTGGCTCTCCCGCACGATCAGCTGCGACCCCAGCTTGAACTCGCCCGAGCCCTGCTCGGGGATGCGGTGCGCCATCTCGTTGCCTTGTTCGTCGACGAACTCGACGAGATCCATCAGGGCCATCGATTACCTCCCAGCTCCGGTGATGAGGGTTTCGCGCATAGAGAAACGGCTGTCCAAAGCCTCGATGCGATCGTCCAGCAGCTTGATGTCGCCGGCGAGCGAGGGGCTATCCGCGGCCAAAGCCGACACGAAGTCACCGATACTCGCGGCCTCCATCTCGAGGTCTTTGTCGAACGCCTTCAGCTGTTCGATCTGTTCCGCGCCGACCTTGGTGGCGTCGAACAGGCCGGCGTAGCCATAGTCGGCGAACTGTATGCGGTCGCGGACCTTGCGCACCTTGCGCATGGTCACGTCGACATCGCCGATCTCCTGGAGCTTGCCGGACTTGACGAGGTCGAGCTTCAAGTCGTCGAGTTTCGCCAGGCAGGAGTCGATGCGCTCGGCCACATAGACACGCTCGATCTTGTCGGCCTCCCGGCCCAGTTCCTTCCTCTTATACCCCTTGTAGCCGGGGATGCGCTCCATGAGCCGCTCGAACCAGTTCTTGCTCTCCTCGACACGTTCGTCGATCCCAGCCATGATCTCCCCTTTCCGCTCTTCACACGGTCGGCGTCGTGTTACTGACTCTACGCTACTTGGCCATCGAACTCGCGCAGTAGCAACCTCCAGTTGGATTCATGGATATGGCGAGGATCCCAGACTGCAGGGATGAAGATCAGCTCTTCGCCGCGCGTCTCGAGCTGGTAGTCGACCGCCATCAGATCTTTCTTCTCGTGTGACTCCACCGCCAGGAACACGAAGTGGGCCAGAGTCCGCGAGTCCTGCCTCCCCACGACGACAGGGGAGATG
>JAFGIH010000787.1 GCA_016929985.1 Thermoleophilia bacterium
GAGTGGCGGAATTGGCAGACGCGCTAGGTTGAGGGCCTAGTGAGTGCATAACTCATGCGGGTTCAAGTCCCGCCTCGGACACTCTTCGCACGGACGCCCTCGCCATCTTCAGGTAGACTCGAACGGTCACGGTGTGCCGCGATCCGGCACATATCCATCGAACCGGAGGACCTCATGGTCAGAGTACCTGCGGAGCTGACAGCCGCCGACGTCTACCGAGTGTGTGACCCGTCGGCCTTCGCCTTCCAGACCACAGACGAGCTTTCCGATCTCACAGAGATCATCGGCCAAGACCGCGCGGTCTCGTCGGTAGCCTTTGGGATGGGCATCCACAACGACGGATACAACATATATGCCGCGGGACCCACGGGGACGGGCAAGACGAGCACCGTCTATAACTTCCTCTCCAAGCAGGCTGCGTCGCGTCCCGCGCCCGACGACTGGGTGTACGTCTACAACTTCGCTCAACCTCACCGTCCGAACGCCATCCGCATGCCCGCCGGCAGAGCCCAGCAGTTCCGGAAGGACATAGACAAGCTCGTCGAAGACCTGCAGGCCGCCATCACCCACGCCTTCGAAGGCGAGGAGTACGAGAAACAGAAGCGCGTCATCGCCCAGCAGATCAGCGAGAAGCAGGAGGCGAAGCTGACCGCACTCGGCGAAAAGGCCGACTCGGGCGGTTTCGTCATGGTGCGCACCCCCTCGGGACTGGCCTTCGCGCCCAAGACCGCCGAGGGCGAGACCATGTCGCGTGAGGCATACGAGGCCCTCCCGCCCGACGAGCAGAAACGCATCGATGAGGGCCTCGAGGCGCTGAACGAGGATCTTCAGCAGATAATGCGCCTCGTGAGGCAGGACGAACGTGCCGGGCGCGACGCCGTTCGCGAACTCGACCGCGAAGTCACCACCTTCGCAGCCAAACACCTGGTCGACGACGTGTGTGACCGCTGGCGGGCCGTGTCCGAGATGGTGGACTACCTCAAGGCCGTGTTGGCCGATGTCGTCGAGAACGCCGAAGACTTCAAGAAGTCAGACGACGAGACGCCGGTGATGTTCATGGGGATACCGGTGTCGGGGCGCCAGAAGAGCGAGGGGGCCTTCCGCAAGTACCGCATCAACGTGCTGGTCGACAACTCCACGGAGACCGGGGCCCCCGTCGTCACCGAGAGCAACCCCGTGCTGCAGAATCTCGTGGGCCGGGTGGAGCACCAAGCCCAGTTCGGCGCCCTCCTCACCGACTTCAGCATGATCAAGCCCGGCGCCCTTCACAAGGCCAACGGCGGCTTCCTCGTTCTCGAGGCCCGCGAACTCCTCACCAAGCCCTACTCTTGGGACGCCCTCAAGCGGACCCTGAAGACAAGCGAGATCCGGGTGGAGGACGTGGCGCAGCAGATGGGTCTCGCCACCACGGCGACGCTGGATCCCGAGCCCATCCCCTTCAAGGCGAAGATCGTGCTCATCGGCGAACCGTTCATCTATTATCTCCTCTACGCTCAGGACCCGGACTTCCAGGAGCTATTCAAGGTGAAAGCCGACTTCGACACCGTCGTGGAACGCTCTCCCAAGAACGAACAGCTCTACGCCCGCTTCATCGCCAACGTGTGCCGGCAGCGCGGATTGGCCCCTCTTTCGCCCGACGGCGCGGCCCGCGTCATCGAACACTGCTCCCGCTTGGTGGACGATCAGCGTAGGATGACGACCCGCTTCGTCGACGTGGCGGACCTCCTGACCGAGTCGAACCACTGGGCCCGCCAGCGACGTGGGCCACGCGCGAAGGTCGTGGTGCAGCGCTCCCACGTGCAGAAGGCTATCGACCAGCGCATCTACCGCTCCAACCAGATCGAGGAGCGGCTCCGAGAGATGATCACGGACGCCACGGTGATGGTCGACACTCGCGGCGCCGTCGTCGGCCAGGTGAACGGGCTATCGGTCTCATCCACCGGCGACTACATGTTCGGCCGGCCGAGCCGCATCACCGCCACCCACCGCCTGGGCGATGGCGATGTGATCGACATAGAGCGTGAGGTCGACATGGGAGGGCCCATCCACTCCAAGGGAGTTTTGATCCTCGCGGGGTATCTGGGCGCAAAGTATGCTCCTGATAGACCCCTCTCGCTCACCGCGCGCCTCGTCTTCGAACAGTCGTACTCGGGAGTGGAAGGCGACAGCGCCTCGTCTACGGAGCTGTACGCCCTGATCTCGTCACTCTCCGGCGTGCCGGTCCAGCAGCGCTTCGCCGTCACCGGCTCGGTCAACCAACGGGGACAGGTGCAGGCCATCGGAGGCGTGAACGAGAAGATCGAGGGCTACTTCGCGGTCTGCCAGGCCGTGGGTCTGAGAGGCGATGAGGGAGTGCTCATCCCCAAAGCCAATGTGCGAAACCTTATGCTCAACCAACGCGTACGTGATGCCGTCGCCAAGGGCCGCTTTCACATCTACCCGGTGTCGACCATAGACGAGGGCATCAGCATCCTCACCGGGGTGCCCGCCGGCGCTCTCAACAGCAACGGCCTGTATCCCGCGGGCTCGATCAACCGCAAAGTCGTCGACAGGTTGGCGACGCTCACCGAGAAGGCAAAAGAGGCTGCGCACAAGCCGGATAAGGCCGGTGGGGCGGCCGCCAAAGCAGCCGCCCCACCAGTCGATCCTCAGGCATAAGGAAAGCCTAAGGCCGCTCAAAAAGGGACGTTTCGCCCCCCCAGTGCGTTCTGGTGGGAGGGACTTCGCTTTTCAGCAGCCTCTTAGCCCAGCCGCTGCACCTTCACCGCCACCGGTCCCGGTTCGTCTGCGCTCTGCAGGCGCGTGACCGGCGCTTCGGGGCTGAAGCCCGGTAGAAAGGCCACACCGGCTGGCATGCGGCGGCTCACGCATACCGCGACCTCGACAGTCCCGCCGTTACGGGCCGAGACGCTCACCTTGTCGCCGTTCGCAAGGCCCAGGGCCTTGGCGTCATCAGCGCTCATCTGGAGCGCAGGATCAGCCACCAGCTTCGTGACACCCTGTGAACGCCGCGTGCGCACTCCCGTACCATGGTGTTCACGCACCGGACCGGTCATCAACACCAGCGGGAACTCAGCGTCGGTCGCCAGGGTCGTGGCGCCGCTCTTCACGGGCGCGAAGGCCGCCTTACCATTGGCGAAACCATCGGTGTGCAGCACAGCCGTGCCGGGACACTCGGTCGCGGTACAGGGCCACTGGACCCCACCGCACTCGAGCTTGTCATACGACACTCCTTTGTAGGCCGGAGCAGCCTCGGAGATCTCACGCATGATGTCGACAGGCGCCTTGTAGGCCCAGTCCGCTCCGAGCGCCTCCGCCACCAACTGCACTATCCGCCAATCGGGGAGGCTCTCCCCCTTGGCAGGTACGGCCGGCCGCACCCGTTGCACCAGACGTTCGGCGTTGGTGAAGGTCCCCTCGTCTTCGCCCGCGACCGCGGCCGGCAGAACGACGTCTGCATACTGCGCGGTATCGCTCAGGAAGCTGTCCTGCACTACCAAGAACCCGACCTTCTCCAACGCCTTGCGTACCCGCCGCTCATCGGCAAGAGCAAGGGCCGGGTCGGCGCCCACGACGTAGAGCGCATCGATCTCGCCGCTCTCGATGGCAGTGATCATGCCGGACAGCCCCACCCCGGCGCCGCCGGTCAAAGCGGCGCCACCCGGCAACCGGTCGGGCCGCACGCCCATATCGGACAGACCCTGGGAATTCGCCCCACCCAGCAACGGATAGACTCCGGTGCCGGGGCGTCCGACATTGCCGGTAAGAAGCACCAGGTCGGCGATCGCGGCCACCCGCGCGCCACCCAATTCGCCCCGCGTAGCCTCCTGGGCGAAGATCACCGCGGCGGCGTCGGCTTGGCCGAAGGCCTCGCCCGCCGCCCGCAGAAGACCGGCGTCGATACCGCACGTTGCGGCCTCAGCAGCCACATCCACACCTGCCAGCGACTTCTCGAAGGCGGCGAAGCCCTCGGTTCGCGAGGCGATGAACTCCTTGTCGTCCAGGCCCAGCTCGAGAATCTGCTTCATGAGGCCGCGCAACGCCGCCAGCGCCGTGCCCGGCTTGACGGCCAGATGGAACTTCGCCTTGGCGGCCAGTTCGGTGGTGCGAGGGTCGATGACTATCACCGTCTTACCCGACCGGATGGCCTTGATGACGTCGAGCGCGAACACCGGATCGGACTCAGTCAGATTCGCCCCCACTACGAGGATGACGTCGGCCTGAGCTAGATCCTTCCGCGAGTTGGTGGTAGCGCATATGCCGAACGCCGCGGCCAACGCCTCTTCAGATGCGGCCTGCTCCAGATGGTCGATCGCATCGATGTTGTTGGAGCCCACCACAGAGCGCATGAACTTCTGCACTAGATAGGCCGCCTCGTTCGTCAGGTTCGTCCCGCAGATCGCGGCTACACCTTGGCCGCCCTTCTCCTTGTTCACGGAGGCCAGGCGGTCTTTGATACGGGCGAAAGCGTCCTCCCAGGAACCCTCCTCCAACTCTCCCTTGGCGTTGCGCACCCACGGTGTGGTCAACCTGTCCGGCGCTTCGGCGTAACCCATGCCGAAGCGGCCTTTGACGCAGAGATTGCCGTTGTTGATGCCCGTCCCGACCTGGGAGGCCACCTTTACGACCTTACCTTGGTAGCTGTGCAGCACCAGCGTGCAGCCGTCGGCGCAGTACGAACAGGTGGTGACTGTCTTCGCCGTCTGCCAGGCCCGCGCCCCGTCCAAACTCCTCTGCCCAACGATGGCCCCGACCGGGCAGGTGCTCACGCATTGCCCGCACGACACGCAGTCGACCTCCTGGAGCGGCAGACGATAAGGGGTGTCGACCTCGCTGTCATAGCCGCGGTTGAGATAACCCCAACACCCGATGGACATGACCTCGCGGCAGATCCGCACACAGCGGCCGCACAGGATGCACCGGGCCCCGAAGTGGGCGATGTTGGGATGATCACCGGGATCGCCGGCGAGCGGGCCGCGCCAGCCCCACGGAACCATGTCCACCAGGTATTCGTAGGCGTAGTCCTGCAGCTTGCAGTCTCCCGCCGCCTCGCACACCGGGCAGTCGAGCGGGTGGTTGGTGAGCAGCAACTCCAGCACGAACCTGCGGATCCTGCGGATCTTCTCGCTGTGGGTCTGGACCTTCATGCCCTCACGTATGGCGGTTCCGCACGCGGCCATGGGGCCGCGGGCCCCCTCCACCTCGACGAGGCACATACGGCAGGCGCCGTACGGCTCGAGACGCGGGTCGTAACACAGGGTCGGGATGTCGATGCCGGCGCCCTGCGCCGCCTCCAGGATGGTCTGACCTGGTCTCGCGTTGACCTCCCGGTCGTTGATGGTGAGGGTCACCACTTGCGTGGTGGGGGTCACCGTTTGTATCCCGGTGGGTTCAGCGGACATCAGGACCTCCTCACAGCGTCGAAGCGGCATTTCTCATAGCAGGCGCCGCACTTGATGCACAATTCTGGGTTCAACACATGCGCTTCCTTGCGTTCCCCGGTGATGGCGCCGGTCGGGCAGACGCGCACGCAGGCGCGGCAACCCGTGCAGACTTCCGGATCGATAGAGTACGTGACCAGAGCGGTGCAGACACCCGCCCGACACTTCTTTTCGACCACGTGCTCCTCGAACTCGTCACGGAAGTATTTCAGCGCCGTGAACACCGGGTTGGGAGCCGTGCCCCCCAACGCGCACAGCGAACCGACCTTCACCTGCTCGGCCATCTCAGCCAAGAAGTCGAGGTCGGCAAGAGTGCCGTTCCCGTCGCAGATCTTGGTGAGCAGGTCCAGCATGCGTTTGGTGCCGATGCGGCAGGGCGGGCATTTGCCACAGCTCTCCTGCTGCGTGAAGCTCAGGAAATAGCGGGCCGTATCGACGATGCAGTTGTCCTCGTCTATGACGATCATGCCGCCCGAGCCCACGATGGCCCCGGTCTTGTTGATGGTCTCGTAGTCCACCGGCAGGTCGAGAAGAGACTCCGGCAGACACCCTCCGGAGGGGCCGCCCATCTGGACGGCCTTGAACTTCTTGTTGTTCTTGACCCCTCCCCCGATGCCGAAGATGACCTCCCGCAGCGTCATGCCCATCGGCACCTCGGCCAGCCCGGTGCGGTTGACCTTACCGGCCAGGGCGAACACCTTGGTGCCCTTCGACCTTTCATAGCCCCGCGCCGCGAACGCCTCGGCCCCGTTCTCGATGATCCAGGGGACGACCGCCAAGGTCTCAACGTTGTTGATGTTCGATGGGCGCTGCCACAGACCCGACTCGGCCGGGAACGGCGGCCGCAGACGAGGCATGCCCCGCTCGCCTTCGATGGATTGCATGAGAGCGGTCTCTTCGCCGCAGACGAACGCCCCGGCCCCCTCCTTGAGCCTGATTTGGAACGAGAAGTCGGAGCCCATGATGTTGTCGCCGATGAGACCCCGCTCTTCGGCCACCTTCAGGCCGATCTTGATGCGGCGCAGCGCCAACGGGTACTCGGCGCGGACGTACATGTAGCCCACGGATGCCCCTATCGCATACGCGCCGATGGCCATGCCCTCGAACACCGCGTGCGGTTCGCCCTCCAGGGCCGAGCAGTCCATGAATGCGCCCGGGTCACCTTCGTCGCCGTTGCAGATGAAGTACTTGACCCCGTCCGGCGATGCGTACCCTGCCGCGAACTCCCACTTCTGCCCGGTGGGGAAGCCCGCGCCGCCCCGGCCACGAAGACCCGAGCGCTTGATCTCGTCGATCACCTCCGCGGGCGTCATGCTCGACAGGACCTTGTACAGGGCTTGATAGCCTCCCGCCTCCAGATAGTCGTCGATGTCCTCAGGGTCGATGACACCCACATGGCGCAGGGTCAACTTCTCCTGCGCATCGTAAAACGGGTTGTACTCTGTCGGTCCCTGGTCGGTGAGCACCAGCCACTTCTCGATAGGCTCTCCGCCGAGGATGTGCTTCTCCATGATCTCCGGCACCATGGCAGGGGTCACCTGGCCGTACGTCACCTTCGAGGTGGAGCCATTCTTGCGTAGGTGGATCTCGACCAGCGGGTCCATGGCGCACAGGCCCTGGCAGCCTGTGCCTGTCACCGCCGCCGACTTCCCGGAGCACGTGTCTTCCCGCGGGCGGATGAGGGCCAGCACACCCGTGCGCGCCACCTCTTCTTCGAAGGCCTTGAGGACCTCGCGGCTGCCCGCCGCGACCCCTCCGGTGCCCAGGCAGATGCGGATATCAACGTCAGGCACGGTCAGACGAGCCCTCTGGGCCTCCGGTTTGATCAGGGTCCGCGTGCCTGTCATCAGGCCTCCTCACCAGCGGCGCCCATGGCGTCCGCGCCCGCGCCGGTGGAACCGGCTCCTTCACCCTCTACCGTCTCGCGGAAAGCCTTCACCACGTCGACGGCCTTCTCCGGAGTCAATTTGCCGTGCGCACGGTCGTTGATCATGACCACCGGAGCCATTCCACACGCCCCAACGCAGTGCACCTCTTCGATCGTATACAGCATGTCGGGAGTGTTCTCTCCGGCATGGATGCCCATGAACTTCTCGAGCTCATCCGAGATACGTGCCGCGCCCGATACGTGACAGGCGGTACCGTGACAACAGCGGATGGTGTGCTTCGCATGTGGACGGAGCCTGAACTGAGCATAGAAGGTGGCTACACCCAGGGCCTTGCTCAAAGGCTCTCCGGCCGCCTCGGCCACCCGTCTCATGACGGGCTCCGGGAGATATCCATAGATCTCCTGCGCGCCCTGCAAGAGAGGGACCAACGCCCCCTTCTCGCCTTTGTAGTGATCGAGGAGCTCTTCGAAACGCTCCTCCAGTCCCACTTCCCCCGAATCGTTTGCGGTCGCCATGGTGGTCATCACTGCCTTCCTCGGTAGGTCCGAGCTATTGTATCTCGGCACGCTTGCGCACCGCCAGTCATGCGCCGCGTATCCCACCCCGGACGCGCCGCTCACGAGCCTGAACGAGGCTTTCTCCTGCGTGATAGGAACTCCTGACGAAAGGCGCTGAGCACATCTGAAGCCCAAGGGCTTCGCCGTAGGCCGCGTAGCGGACGAACACTTCGGGCGAGACGTACTCCACCACGCGCACGTGCTGGTTCGAGGGTCGCAGATACTGCCCGACGGTCACCATATCCACGCCCGACTGCACCATATCCCCAAGAACGCCTTGTACCTCATCCTCTGTCTCCCCCAAGCCGACCATGATGCCGCTCTTCACCAGGCTCGAGCCACGATCTGCAGCCCGGCGCAGGACCCCCAGCGATCGCCGGTAGTCGGCCTGCGGACGCACGGTCGTGTACAGACGCGGCACGGTCTCCACGTTGTGGTTGAAGACCTCCGGCACCTCGGCCAGCACCCGATCGACATGACCCTCGTGGCCCTGGAAGTCGGGCACGAGCACCTCCACGGTGGCCTCCGGATTCCGAGCCCGTACGGCCTTCATGACGGCCACGTAATGCCCCGCGCCGCCGTCGGGGAGGTCGTCCCGAGTCACCGATGTGATCACCACGTGATGGAGTCCCAGACGAGCGACCGCGTCGGCGACGTTGGTGGGTTCCTCCACATCCAGCGCACCGGGACGGCCCGAGGTCACTCCGCAGAAAGCGCATCCCCGGGTGCAGACGTCGCCCATGATCAAGAAGGTGGCCGTCCCCCGACCGAAGCACTCCCCCAGGTTGGGGCAGAGAGCGCTCTCGCATACCGTGTGCAGACGGCGGTCGCGCAGAAGCGTCTCCATCTTACGCAGCGACCCAGCAGCCGGAAGCGGCTTCTTGAGCCATTCCGGTTTCCGACCCGGCCCGGCCGGCACAGACGGTCCCACTTCGCTATCCGCCATAGGGGAACTCACTGTCCCAACGACACCAAGTCGCCCCGCGGCTGCGGCTCCCGCATCAGCGAAGCCACCTGCTCCGCTCTGCCTTCGAGTCTCCGCGACGTGGCCACCGCTCGCGCGCCGAGCAAAGACCCGTTCCCCACGAACTCGAAGTGTGCAGGGTCGATTTCGGGGAACACTCCCAGTGAAACAAGCTGCGACGCTATCAGAAAGCGGCCCGAGATGGTGCCTATCACGACCTTCCGGAGATCGTCCCACTCGACCGACACCGATTCGAGCAACGCCGTCATCTCGGCAACCATCGCCGCCGTGGCCTGCATCACCTTTTCGACATCCGACTCCGCGAGCACGATATCCGACGCTGAAGACGAACAGCCCGCCGGCACGAGCACGTATTCAAGACGCCCGCCTCTTTCCTTAAGACTTGGGCTGCCCGAGTCAGGTGCAAAGCGGCCTTCCCGGGTCACGACCCCCGTCGCCAGCAATCCGGCCACAGTATCCATGACCCCCGATCCGCAGATGCCTCTCGGCACCCCGTCGTCGATAGTGCTCACCGTAGACTGGAGTGTCGCCGGGTCGATGGTGACGCGCTCGATGGCTCCCGACACCGCCGCCATGCCGTGGCTGAGCCCTACACCTTCGAAGACGCCCCCGGCCGCTAGGGGAGTCACGACCAACCGCTCGCGGTTACCCACGACGGCCGCACCGTCGGGACCCATGTCGACGTACAAACACAGGTCCGCGACGTTCGCAGCGCCGGACACGAGCACTCCGGCGACGATATCCCCGCCCACCGACTCGGAGACGGCCGGCACCGCCTTGACGACCGCCCTCGCGCAGACGAAGGGACCAAGCTCCAGCGTCGACACCGAAACCGAGCTCAAATCGGCCCAGGGCGGCGCGTGAGGATCTACCTCTCGCTCCCGGGCTTCCGGGCCGAGGAATCGCAGCACCGACGATGTCCCTCCCGCCACCACCACATGCTCGATGCTCTCTTGTGCCGCACCGCAGCGGCTGCCCATCTTGTCGAGCGCCTCTCGGGCGCTCCCCGCGGCCGCCGTCACCACCACCCGTCCGGTCTCGCCGTCGAGCAACTGTCCCCATACGGTGACGGGCCCGATGTCTAACACCGCCACATACCACGGAGCAGCATCAGCGGCCGGGCGGACTCGAGTGACTTCCCACTTCTCGCCCGTGCCGCTGGCACTGCGCACGGTCACGGTGACCTTGCCGTCGGCTTCGCGCAGTGTCTCCCCGAGGTCGCGTATGACCGGTATGGGGATGGTTATGTCCGCAGCCCCGAGCGCCTCGCAGAGTGCGTCCTCCACCTCCGCCCGGTCGCTCTTCTTGTCCTTGATGCTCGACTCCACCACGATGTCGACGAGTCGAACAGGGAAATCAGCCGCCGGCAGCCGCTCTACAAGCGAAACGCCGCTGCTTTGCTCTGGATGTAGCGCGTCGGACACTTTGCATCACTCTCCATTAGGATGGCTGACGTCCGCCCCCAGCCCTCGACGATCCCAGCCCAGCCGCTCGCGCGCGGCCTCCGCGGCCATCTCCATGACATCTTTCAGCGGTATGCCCGTTGCGGCCGCCACGGTCGCCGCGTCGTCATACTCGGGGGCGACGCTCGTGAGCATATCGCGCCACCGGCCCCATTTCACCCGCACCTGCGCCCCGGCTACCGTCACGCCCACGTCGCCGCGATCGGCCACGTGACGCGAGAGCGCGCGCCGTCTTACCCCCAAAGTACCTGTCTCTTCGAACATGATCGCGGTGGCTGCGGCTTCCTGACAGGCCTCCACCAGCGCGTGCAAGATCACTCCCGGCCTGCCCTTCTTCATCTGTGCAGGCACAACCCACGCGTCCAGCGCTCCGGATCGCCGCAACATCTCGCACGTGTGACCGACGATCTCGGGCGTGGAGTCGTCCAGATTGGTCTCGAGTTCTACGACGTGCACCGCTCCAGCATCTGCCGGGGTGGCATCCATCGCTCCGTCCTGCGTCGCACCCAACATCACCCGCAAGATGTTCGGGCCCTTCTCCAGCTTCATGCATCCCGCACCGTGACCGACCCTCGTCATACGCATCGGGGGGATCGCACCCCCGACGGCGCCGAGTTGCCCGATGAGAAGCGCCCCGGTGGGAGTGGTGAGCTCCCTCATCTCCGGTCCGCCCACGACCTCGTAGCCCTCCAGCAGCCGGGCCGTTGCCGGCGCCGGCACGCCCATGCGCCCGTGTGCGATCTCCACCGTGCCGCCCCCTACCGGAACGGGCCCGACCATCACTGTCTGCACACCGAGAGCCTCCACTAGGACGAACGCCCCAACGACGTCCACAATCGTGTCAACGGCCCCCACCTCGTGGAAATGGATCTCGTCGACTCCGCAACCGTGGATGGAGGCCTCCACCTCGGCCAGGCGCCGCACGGCCCCGACAGCGCCCCTGCGGACGCCCTCGGACAACGCTGCGTTCCCGATGATCTGCTCCATGTCGGCCAGATGGCGCAGCGGAGCGGCCCCCCCATCGTCGACCACCACTCGAGTGCACGCGACACCCCACTCCACGTCCCGTCTGATATCGACCCGGGCTCCCTCCAGCCTGAGCGCATCCACAGCCCCACGCAGGATGTCCGCGAGACGATCGCCGTCGCGATCGCAGTCCAGCAAAGCCGCGAGCAGCATATCGCCGGAGATCCCCGACCAGGGGTCTATATAGAGGATCGTCGTACTCATGTCACCGTTCCTTCCATGCTTGTGGTTGCATTCTCGCATGCCACCTCATACACTGCAGGACATACGGTTTGCTGGCTTCTCATCCGCGCAACCCTCGGACTCCGGTGTGGAACTGTGACGCAGAGGCGACTCGCTGACTACATAGGACTCACCGTTCGCCGGCTACGCTCCGACCGCGACTTCACGCTGCAGGCTTTGGCCGACGAGTCCGGGGTCTCCAAGAGCTACCTGGGAGACATCGAGAAGGGTCGCAAGAACCCCACCACCGATGTCATCGAAGCCATAGCTGAAGCCCTGGGAGTGCCCGCGCGCGAGCTTCTCTACCATGCCGCGCTCGACGACGAAGATCCGTTCCTGCAACCTGAACAGCTCAGCCTCGAGGACGTTGCCGAAGAGGACGCGGAGACCCGGGAGCTCGCGCACCTGGCCCGGCGTATGAGGCCCGGCGACCGCCGCCTGCTGCTGGAGATGGCCCGCAGGCTCAATCGCTAGTTCGGCGACCTTCTAGTAGGCTCCCAGCTCTTCCAGCCGGTCGTCGTCGATGCCGTAGTAGTGGGCTATCTCGTGGATCACCGTGTGTCGCACCTGCTCCCTGATGCGCTCTTCGTCCTGCCCGGTGACCCCCTCGATGGGCTTCTGGTAGATGGTGATGTGGTCGGGGAAGGCCATATAGTAGGCGCCGCGCTCGGTCAGCGGGACGCCGTGATAGAGCCCGAGCAACGAGCGCTTGTCGCCGCTCGAGAGTCCCACCGTCTCCAAGTCTTCGGGAGAGGGCCACTCCTCGATGTCCACCTGCACGTTCTCGAGGCGCTCCAGGAACTCCTCGGGCAGGGAGTCGATGGCTTCGGCTACCAGATCGGCGAATGCCTCCAGGTCCAAGGTTTCAGGCCTCCTCGGCGGCGAGACGTTGTAGAAGGGCGCGGGCCGCGGCTCCCCGGTGCGACACCCCGTCTTTCTCCCCGGGAGGAGCCTCGGCAAGGGTCAGACCCCAGCCGTCCGGCTGGAAGACAGGGTCGTAGCCAAAGCCGTCGCCGCCGCGGGGCTCCGTGGTGATCGTGCCGTTCGTGAAGCCGGCCACCTCCACCATTCGCCGATCGCCGCGGCCGTGGCCAGCGTCCGCGCCGCCTCGGGCCGGCCGGGCATCCGGCAGCGCCAGACAGAGGCAGCAGACAAAGCGCGCTGCCCTGTCGGCCACGTCCGACAGTTCGCCAAGCAACTTCCGCACGTTGTCTTCGTCACGAGCGTCCTCCCCCGCGTAGCGCGCAGACATCACGCCGGGCTGGCCGCCCAGAGCCGCCACCTCGAGGCCGGAGTCGTCGGCCAGCACCGCGACCTCTCCGTTCAGGGCCCGAAAGACCGTCTCCGCTTTGAGACGCGCGTTCGCGGCGAATGTCGCCCCTGTCTCCTCGGGCAGATCGACCGAGGAGGGCATGTGCCGTACGTCGAATGCCGCGCCCAGCAGGCGTGAGAACTCTCTGGCCTTCCCGGCGTTGCCGGTGGCCAACACCACTGAAAGGAGCGCCGTCACGATTCTTTCTCGACCTCCGGCGCCGCCACATAGGTACGGGCGACGATCTCCATCTGCGCCGCTTTGATCTGCGTTATCCCCTGCTCGGCCAGACCAAGCAGCTCATCGAGGACACCACGGTCGAAAGGCCGGTTCTCCGCGGTCGCCTGGACCTCGATGAACTCACCCTTGCCCGTCATGACCACGTTCATGTCGACCTCGGCGGCACAGTCTTCCTCGTACTCCAGGTCGAGAACCGGCATCCCGCCGGCTACACCCACGCTGACAGCGGCCACCGAGTCGTTCAGAGGCAGGGCCCGCAGGGCTCGGGCATCCACGGCCCTCTTGAGGGCGAGATGAAGAGCGAGATAACCCCCCGCCACGGCCGCACAGCGCGTGCCACCGTCGGCTTCGACCACGTCGCAATCGATGTACACAGTACGCTCGCCCAGGGCCGCGAAGTCGATCACGGCCCTCAGGCTCCGCCCTATGAAACGCTGGATCTCCACGGTCCTGCCGTCCTGTCGCCCCCGTACCGCCTCGCGCGGGGTACGCTCACGAGTCGAGCTGGGAAGGAGCGAGTACTCGGCCGTCAACCAACCGAGGCCACTCCCCCGCCGCCAGCCCGGCACTCCGTTCACTATCTGGGCCGAGCAAAGTACGCGGGTCCCGCCCAGCTCCACGAACACCGATCCGTCCGCCGTGCGCACGAAGTCCGGTGTGATCTTGAGCGGCCGCAGCTCAGCAGGTCCGCGTGTGCCCGGTCTGCCGCCGTTGGTCATATGCTATTCACTCCTCGTATGGGTAGTTGGAGGAATCGGGCCCCTACCTCCCGGAACTCCTCAGTGTCGCCGCTGGCGTAGAAGCGGTAGTCGCCTTCTCTGCCCGGGATGTTTCCGATGCCCTTGCGCGCCAGGATCTCGCCGACCTCCCGCGCGGTTTCCTCCGCCGAATTGATCAGGGTGACGTGCGGACCGAGCAGACGCCGCAGCATGGGAGTGATGAGCGGGTAGTGCGTGCATCCCAGGATCACGGTATCCAGGCCCGCCTGCTTCAACGGCGCCACATACTCGCGGGCGGCCTGTTCGGTCTCCTCCGAGAAGACGTCTCCATCTTGGATGAGCGGCGCCAACCGCGGACATGCCACGGCGAAGACCTCCAGGCCGGCATCCAAAGACTGCAGAGCATTCTGATATGCGTTGGAGCGCACCGTGGCCTCGGTGGCCATCACCCCCACGCGCCGCTCGCGAGTGGCCTGCACGGCGGCCCGGGCGCCCGGCATGACCACGCCCACCATGGGGGTCGAGAACGAGGCCTGAAGCTGCGGAAGAGCAGCCGACGCGGCCGAGTTGCACGCTACGATGATCAGCTTCACACCGAGCCCGATCAGGGCCTCTGCGTTCGCGAAAGCCAGCCTGCGCACCTCGGCCAGCTGTCTGGGACCGTACGGAAAGTTGGCTGTATCGCCAAGATAGATGAAGTCTTCATGAGGCAGATTGACCAGGCACTCGTGAAGCACCGTGAGGCCGCCCACCCCCGAATCGAAGACCCCTATCGCTCGTCCGTCGGGGATGTGCTCGGCTGTCTCACTCATCATCGGCCGATTCTACCAGACCCTCGCCCGCGGACTTCTCCGCGCCGGTGTCCGCGGCCGCGCTTCTTGCCGCCACAGCACTACGAACGGCAGCGTTGATCTCCCCGCCCGCCAGCACCATGAGCCCCATGAGGAACGCCCAGAAGAGCAGCACGATGGCCGTGCCTATGACTCCATAGGTCAACCACCTCACCTGGAACACGCTCTGGCTCAAGAACCACGACAGCCCCACCGAGGCGCCGATGATGGCGCCCACCGCGAACAGAGCTCCGGGGAGGACGCTGTACCATTTCTGTCGAACGCTGGGAGCCAGGTAGAAGAAAGCCCCCAAGACCCCCACCAAGAGCACGAACACCACAGGCCAGCGAAAGCCGACCCATAGCGAGTGGAGCAGCGAGTCATAGCCGAACTCTCTGCCGATCACGTCACCGAGCCACGACCCGAACACCAGGAGGAGGATCCCAGCCGGTATGAGAATCGCTCCGGCCACTGCCAAGCCCGCCGCCATGGGACGCCTGTGAAACCACGAGCGCGTCTCCTTCAACCCATACGCTAGGTTGACGGCCTTGATCAGCGTCATGACGGCGCCGGATGCACTCCACAGCGTCAGGACCAGGCCGACCGAGAGCAGAGTCGCATTTGTCGCGCCTACCAGGTTGAACACGTTCTCGTCCATGATCTGGTAAAGCAGGCTGTCGGTGCCGACCAGGTCTCCGAGGCCCCCAAGAACCCAATCGCCCAAGTCGGCGGTGGCCGGGATGTAGGCGGTCAGAGCGCTGAGAAACAGCAAGAAGGGGAAGAGACTGAACAACGTGCTGTAAGCGACCTGGGCCGCAAGACCGAGGCCGTCGTGGCGATAGAGCCCATCCACGACCGCCTTTGCACCCTTCCAGAATCCTGCGCAGAAGCGCCGGATGCTAATCAGCATGGACCCCTGCGCCCGTGTCCCGTAGGGTGTAGGTGGGTATGAGGGTGTTCAAACTGCTGACGAGCTTGCGATCTACGAGCCCGGCCAGTACCTTGCCCATATCGACGGTGCCGCCCGGCATCTTGACCTCCAGCTGCCTCAGCGTAAGACCACCCGGCGCCGACCGTAGGCAATCGACGACGCATTTCTCCCGCTCGTCCACCAGACCTGGGAATCGTGCTATCTCACTATCGAGCGAGGCGGCAGATGATTGCTCTGAGGCGCCCCGCCGACCTTGCTGTGCACCCGACTGCGGCTTCATATCGGCCTCCTTCACGCGGGTCGCGCACGTACTCCTCAGCGACCCCTCAGACGACCTATGCCCCACCTCCGCGCCTACTAAACGTTCACCATATCGTCCTTCTCGCCGCCACGGAAGAAGAACAGCGACACGAGGATCATAAGACCCGACACCAGCCAGATGGCGGCGTACTCCCGGCCGTCGTGAAAGCCCGGACGGAAGATCTTGGCCGCGATGTCGATGGCCGCGCCCGCCAAGATGGGAGCGATGATGTTGGCCAGCCCTCTCATCATGGAGAACATGCCGGTGAACTGACCGATGTGCTCCTTTGGCATCAACCGTATGAGGATGGCGTAGGGCAGCGTGAGCACGATGGACCCTCCCAGACCGAACAGCGGCAGGAAGATGAAAGCCCACTTTATGTCGCCCATCAAGGTCCCCAGGATGCAGCCCCCGAGATACAACCACAGGCCCACTCTCATCAGCTTCATCCTGCCGTACTTGTCGGCCAGGTATCCGCTCGCTATGCCCGCCACCATGTAGGTCACGCCTACCAGGCCCAGCAGCAGGGCGCCCACTTGTTCGGTCGAGCCCAGTGTGTACTTGAAGTACAGCATGATGAAAGGCCGGAGCGCCGCCAGAGTCGATTCCCAGAGGAAGGCCGCCACCATGAAACGCCGGATGGCCTTGTCTTCGCGCACCGAAACGATGACCCGCTTCACCTCGCCCCAGATGCCCTGGCGGGGCGGCAGGTGAGAGAGCTCTGGCTCCGGCTCTTTGATCCTGACGACCGTGAGATATGTGAACACCATCATCATCACGCTGCAGATGATGAACGGCAACGGTTCCCAGCGGTAGAAGAGCATGCCGGCCACTACCATGCCCATGAACATGCCCCCGCCGCGCATGAACGACTGATAGCCCTGCACTTTGCCGTGGCTCCCGGCCGGAGTCACGTCCGCGATGAGAGACTGATAGGGCGAGGTGTAGAAGTGGTATGCCGCAAAGAAGACGAACGTCGACACGGCGATGGGGATATACCCCGGTTGGAACGGAGCCAGCATGAGCGACGCGGCCATGAAGGGCGCCGCGAAGATCATGAAGGGCGCGCGCCGCCCCCACCGCTTCGTCCAGATGCGGTCGCTCAACACGCCCACCCAGATGGGGATGAGCGACGAGAAGATACCCTCCCCGCCGATGGCGAAGCCGATGAGTGTCGCCGAATGAGTGTAGCGGTCGAGAATGACCGGTAGATAGGTGGTCACCAACGACAGGCCGGTAGAGAAGCCAAGGGTGGGGAGCGTCAGCACGAGCATCGTGCGAACGCTCATCTTCTCCCCGTTAGCCACTCGAATCCATCCCGCAGACTCCTCTCACGGCCAGGGGCGGCCGTACCCAGGCGTCAGGACCAGGGTGGATTCTACCAAAGGCGCAGGCTAGTCCGAAACGTCAGCGCGCACCGGCGAGATTGGCAGCGACGAAGTCCCAATCGACGAGGTTGGCCAAGAACGTCTCGATGTACTTGGCCCGCAGATTACGGTAGTCGATGTAGTACGCGTGCTCCCATACATCGATGGTGAGGAGCGCGGTCTGCCCGTGCTTCAGCGGCAGATCTGCGTTCCCGGTCTTGGTGACCTTGAGCTCGCCGTTGTCGAGCACCAACCACGCCCAGCCGGAGCCGAACTGCGTCATCGCCGCGTCGCTGAACTGCTTGACGAACTCCTCGTACGATCCGAATGCAGCCTCGATGGCCTTGGCCGACTCTCCGGCCGGCGCACCCCCGCCGCCCGGCTTCATGCACTTCCAGTAGAAGGAGTGGTTCCACACCTGCGCCGCGTTGTTGAAGACCCCGCCTTCCGACGAGAGGATGATGCCTTCCAGATCGGCCTGGCTCTCGTATCCCAGATCCGTATCCTTGAGAAGGTTGTTCAGGTTGGTCACGTACGCGTTGTGATGCTTCCCGTGGTGGTAGTCAAGCGTTTCAGCACTGATATACGGCTCGAGGGCCGACTTATCGTAGGGCAGATCAGGCAACTTGAAAGCCATCTCGCTCTCCTCTCGACTCTTCACGACTTCTTAGCCGTGGTACCCAACGTCTCTACAGCCAAAACAAGCCCAACGGATCACCCGGCGAGGCCCTGCTTCCACAGGAAAGAGCGGATGAGATCCGAGAGACGTGGCTCTCCTCGCTCCGACAATTCGTAGGTGATCTGCACCAATGGCTTGTTGAGATTGAGCAGGCTGCCCAAGGAGAACGGGGTCGCACTCACCACCACATCGGCCGGGACCTCGTTGATGGTCGCCTCGAGAGCTTCCAGTTGTTCCTTGAAGTAGCCAACCGCGGGCAATATCGGGCCGAGATGGGGGTAGTTGGCGTACGTGTCGGCGATGATGCCTTGGGCGTAGGGGCGCGGGTTCACGATGGCCTCGGCTTCGAACTGCCGCGCCGCCTGCACACCGGCGCCGCTCACCATGCCCCCATGGGTGAGAGTGGGCCCGTCCTCCACCACCAATACCGTCCGCCCCTTGATGAGGCCCGGGTCCGAAGCGCTGACCACGGTATCGGTCTGCACGACGATCGCCCGCGGGTTCACGTCGTGGATGTTCTGCACCACGGCATCCACATCGTGGGGGAAGGCGCTGTTCACCTTGCTGATGACCGCGATGTCGGCCCGCCGCAGATTCATCTCTCCCGGGTGGTAGCTGAGCTCGTGGCCGGCCCGCATAGGATCCACCACCACGATCTCCAGATCCGACCGCAAGAAAGAGAAGTCGTTGTTGCCTCCGTCCCAGATGACGACCGACGCGTCCTTCTGCGCTTCGGCGACGATGGCCTCGTAGTCGACTCCGGCCCAGACCACCAAGCCGCGCCGGATGTGCGGCTCGTAGTCCTCGCGCTCCTCCACGGTCGCTTCATGGCGGTCCAGATCTTCCAGGGCGGCGAACTTCTGCACCTTCTGGGCCACCAGATCTCCGTAGGGCATAGGATGCCTGATGACCGTCGGGGTCACCCCGTGGGCCATCAGCAGGGCGGCCACGAAACGCGACGTGGGACTCTTGCCGGCGCCGGTACGGGTCGCCAACACCGAGATGACCGGCACCTCACAGGGGATGGCCGTGTCGTTGGGCCCAAGAAGAGAGAACTTCGCCCCCACAGCGAGGACCCGAGACGCTTGGTGCATCACAAACTCGTGCGACACGTCGCTGTACGCGAACACCACCTCGTCCACCGACTGCTTGCGGATGACGGTGTCCAGATTGCTCTCCGGAATGATGGGGATGCCCTCGGGATACAGCGGCCCGGCCAGTTCGGGCGGATAACGACGCCTGTCGATGTGCGGTATTTGCGTGGCGGTGAAGGCGACCACCTGCACGTCCGGGTCGTTTCGGTAGACCATGTTGAAGTTGTGGAAGTCGCGCCCCGCGGCCCCCATGATGACCACTCGCTTCTGACTCACCGACGACCTCCTGTTCCCTCGCTGCCGTCTCGTCCCGTGCAGCCCATTATGGCTGAGGCCCCTTCCGTTAGGAAGGAGCCCCCGCCGTAGCAGCCCTGTAAGCCGGATTCTGTTCTGTTCGCTGTCGTCGCCGACAGTGAACGTCGGTAGCCATCTATCTATGGCCGGCCGTTGCCGGACGGCTCATGCGGCCAACCCAGAGGCTTCGGGCGAGCAACCCTCGAGCGCCTCTCTATTCGGCCTTGCACCGGGTGGGGCTTGCCTGGCCGCCGTGTCACCACGGCGCCGGTGCGCTCTTACCGCACCATTTCACCTTCGC
>JAFGIH010000788.1 GCA_016929985.1 Thermoleophilia bacterium
CCCCATCGATCCCGTCGACGTCCCGGCTTTGGGGCCGTGACTCATGATAGAGCAGCCGACGGCTGGAGCCAGCCTTCCAGGGTTCTCACCAGGTCTTCGGTCTATCCCGCGAGCGTCGGCTTCGAGTTTGTTGGGTTGGATGATGATCCCACCTGCTGCTAGCATCGGGTCTTACGCAACGCGCACGCGAAACCCGGAGATGTCGTCGATGAACCTACTGCAGGCAATAGGCAACACCCCCCTCGTCGAACTCGCCAATCTGAACCCGAGTTCCGCGGTGAAGATCCTTTGCAAGCTCGAGGGATGCAACCCCGGGGGGTCGATCAAGGACCGGCCGGCCCTCTACATGATCAACAAGGCCGAGGAGAGCGGCGAGCTCACCAAGGACAAGGTGATCCTCGAGCCCACCTCGGGCAACACCGGCATCGCTCTCGCAATGATCGGCGCGGCCAAGGGCTACGAGGTGCAGCTCTGTATGCCCGAGTGTGTAAGCACCGAGCGCCGTCTAATCCTGGAGGGATTTGGGACCCACGTGGTCCCCACGCCGGCCAAGGACAACATCGATGGGGCCATCCGTGCGGCCCACGCTCTCATGCAGGAGCACCCGGGCAAGTACTACATGCCCAACCAGTACGACAACGAGGCGAACGTACTGGCCCACTTCGAGAGCACGGGCCCGGAGATCTATCGCCAGACCGACGGTGAGGTCGACTACTTCGTGGCGGGGATGGGCACCACAGGCACCTTGATGGGAGTGGGCAGGTACCTTAAATCGGTCAAGTCCTCAGTCAAGATCGTAGGAGTGGAGCCGGTGCTCGGTCATACGATCCAAGGGCTCAAGAACATGAGAGAGTCGCTGGTGCCCGGCATCTACCGTCCCGAGGAGCTCGACCTGAAACAGATGGTCGACGACGGACAGGCATTCGAGACCACGCGCTTCCTGGCTACACACGAAGGCATCTTCGTGGGGACCTCCGCGGGCGCGGCGGTGGCCGTGGCTCTGCGCATCGCGAAGATGATCGAGCACGGGACTATCGTGGTGATCCTTCCCGACCGGGGCGATCGCTACCTGAGCACCATGCAGTTCAGGTCCATCTGCGCAAAGTGCCCACCGTGATCGAGGACGACGAGCCGCCCGCCCCGCCCTCGGAGCCTGAGGGGAAACCTCGCAGCCTGACCTGGGAGTACGATATCCCGCTCTTGAACAACCTGTTCATGGCTCGGGACCTGCTCCTCGTGCTCGTGCTGTCTCTGATCATCATGCAGTTGCTCGTCCTCCTGGTGGGGTTTTTGGCGGGCGAGGGCGCCGTGATCCTTCCTCTGCAGGTCTACGGGATCGTGGCAGGGGTCATGATGGTGCTCTACCTCATCGCGGCCGTCGTGGTGTTCTGGAACAAGCATCGCACCGAGTTCACGGTGGGCCCCCGGGGAGTGGCGTACGTTTCGGGCGCCCGGGAACGGCGACGGAATCGCATCATTCTTGCGCTCAGCTTTCTGCTGGGGCGGCCGGGGCCGGCCCTGATAGCCACGTCGCAGGAGGCGGGGCACTTCGACTGGGGCGAGCTGGAGAAGGTGACCGTTCACCGCCGGCAGCGGGTGATTACCCTCAGCAACTCCTGGCGTCCGGTGCTGCGACTCTACTGCACGCCAGAGAATTTCGACGAAGTGGTGGCCTTGGTGCAGGAGTACGCGGGGAGGGCGGCCGCGCGGCCCAAAGAGGTCCGGCCGCGGCGGAAGTGGTGGTTCTACGCCGCGTGGGTGGTCGGAGTGGCCGTGGCGACCTTTCTCGGCATGGCCGGCTACGACACCAACCTGGACGATATGTGGCGGTGGCTGCTGCTGTCCGCGGCCCTCGTCCTGATTGCCGGTCTTGTCGAGGCGCCGCTCGGCCGCCGCCTGTTCGCCTTCGCGGGGTTCCTAGTGGGCATCTTCGTCTTCATCTACCTCTTGAGGGACGCCTTCCGGCCGATCAGGGGCCCCAGCGGCTTCTACTACGGCAGACCGTACGAGATCGACACCTGGGTCTTCGTGCTGAGCCTCATCGGCCAACTGGCGTTACTCGGCATGGCCGGATGGAGGCTCTTCGGCAAGAGTCTCCGATCCAAAGCGAAGCGCAGCGGACCCCCCGACAGGTGACGGAGCCCGCCCCTCGAGCGGCCGGCCCCTGCCGCACTGTGGCGGTCGCGCACTCAGCTCCGGTGGCGCCCCAGTCCCGGCAGACGCCTCAGCCGCTGATAGACTCCGTCCAGTACTGGTTGCCGTAGATGTCGGTGAAACGGTAGGTCATCCGATAGTCGTTGTCGCCGACCGGCAGGTTCTCGACCGTCCATTCTCCGGTAGCCGTGTACTGGTCGCCTAGGTAGTACGTGTCGTTGTACTCGCCCTCATAGGTGTAGTAGTCGCACAGATAGTCGATCTTGTCGCCTGCGACGATGTCCAGCAGGCCTCTCGCCACCGTTCCGGTCTCGGTCGCCTCGTCGTACCTGACCTGCGCGCCCAGCACCACACCATCCGGGTTCTCGTTCGTGAAAACGACGATGATGTCCACAAGCTGGTCGTTCAGTAGAGCGGGCACTCGGCCCTTGATGGAGTAGGCGTCGCCGTCGTGGTCGTCGCTCACCATGTAGTAACTGACGATCTGCCCGTTCAGGGCGAGCCAGGTGCCGTCGTACTCCATCACCAGGTCGCCATCGTCGTTGTACTCATAGACGTTGTCGAGACCCAGGTCGATGAAGCCTTCGCCGTCGTCTAGGAAGACGTTCAGCTCCATGTGCTGGACGAGCTTCCATTGCTCGTCAGAGAGCGCGATCACGCGCTGCCCGTTCTTCTCGGTGATCGCGAGGGCGGAGGCGTCGAAGCGGTTGTCCTCGAGGTACGCAACGGCCGATTGCATCTGGTCGACGTCCAGCCACCCGGGGGAGCCGTCCGTGCTGCCGGTGAACTTGCTGAAGTCGCGGCCTCCGAGGAAGGCTTCGAGCAGCGCCCCAACAGCGCCTGCGCCGGATGATCCCGAGCCCGCCCCGGAGCTGGGTGCTCCGCCGCCCAACAGCCCGCCGAGCAGCGAGTCAAGCATGTTCCCACTGCCGCTTGAGGTGACCTGCCCGCCTGCCGCCAGGCTCGCGTAGCTACGGATACACTCGCTGTACTCGCTGGCTATGCCGATCCGTTCGTAGGTGCTGAGCATAGAATCGAGCTGCGACAGCCTACTGCTGGGGAAGTAGATGGACACTCCGTTGGCGTTGGAGATGTTGGAGCTCGTACGGTTGTACTTGATGCACCCGCGCAGAACGTTAGCGAAAGCTCTCGCCTCCGGGGTGCCCAGGTTCTCGGCGAAATGGATAAGGTCGATTTGGTTGATCTGGGACGAAGCCGCGAACTCCTTAGCGTCTCCGCGCGCGCTGGAGACGGTCTGGTAGCTGTCGGTATCGATGAGGCCGTCGGTGGAACTCGCGAACGAAGCGAACGCGTTGGGCACCGTGCCCTTCAACTCGGCCAGATCGATGAGTGACAGCGTGGCCTGGCTTTGCGGCGTCTTCGACTTGCAGGTAGCCACGTAATCGTCGATGAGCTTCTTGCCGAGATCGGTCGTGGGCAGGGAGGTGTTCTGTGTCAGAGAAGTAAGCCATCCCGTGTAGTACCAGCCGATGCCCGGCTCGGTCTCCTCGGAAGCGACCATGTAGTCGGCGTAGGGCTCCAGCACCATGGCCGTCTCCAGGGTGGCCATGAGGCACGCGTCAAAACCGATCACATCAAACGTGCAACCTCCGTTCTTGAGAGCGGTGGCCAGCTCGTCCAGCGTCATGCTGTCGTTCTTGAAGTGCTGGTCGTAGCCATAGCCGGTGAGTGAGCCGCCCCCGTGGTCCCACATGACGAGCATGTAGCGATCCGCGGGGTACTTGGCCTTCGAATACTGGATGAAGTCCGCGAGAGTGGCAGGGTTGACCATGGACCGCATGCCCAGGTTGCCCTCGAGGAGCTGGAGGCCCTGAGCGGTGACGTAGTAGCGCTGGTTGGTCTTGCTGCTGATGACGCTGTTGCGCCAGCCCGTGCAGCCGCCCGTCTCGATGACGACGTTCACCTTGCCGGAGTCCTCGGCGTACAGTATCTCGTTGAGGTCCGCGGTCGCCATGCCGCTCTGTGACTCGAGGTCGGTGGCACACATGTAGACCATGATGGTCACGGTGTCGTTGCCGTTACCCCTCAGCACGGTCCGTTTGGCGCGCGCCTCTTGCGCGACGGCCGTGACGAGCGTGGACGGGCCGGCGGCGAAACTGGTGGAGGTGGCGGCCGGAGCAACCGTCGTAACAGCCGACAGACCGGAGGTCGCGGTAGTGTCGAGGCTCGAACCATTCTCGGATCCGTCG
>JAFGIH010000789.1 GCA_016929985.1 Thermoleophilia bacterium
CTTCCATGTCGTTTTCAGGGCCACTCCCCCGCAGAGGGTAGAGACTATATTGGCGGGCCGTACGTGAATTCCTCCGGTCCGCGGAACGCCGCCCTGGGGACTGTTCAGAGCCCACTTCAGTCCTCCGGGAGCACCCGGTCGAGAGTCGTCTGGAGAAGCTTGAGCGACTGCAGGTAGAGCAGGTTCTTGCGCCTGGCGATGATGTCGGCCTCCCACAGGGCCGCCATGAAGCTCTGCGGGTCGTTGAAGCGGGGCATGCGGATCATGGCAGTGCCGAGGGCCTGCAGCACGTGTGCGTCGCTCCCCGCGCCCGCCACTACATTGTACTTCGCGGCGAAGCGCTCGGCGCTCAGGTTGAACGACGATAGCGCCACCTTGGCGTTATAGATCTCGATGACGTCGATCCTGTGGAGGTTGTCTACCATGATGCGGTACGACGGTGTCGTGCGCAGGGCATCGAACGGGTGCGGCACGTACACCAATCCACCTTGCTCTTTGATGAGCGACAGGGTCTCGTCGAAGCTGAGGGAGCGCGGGATCTTCTCCTTCAAGAACAGCCCGATGACCTCACCCTCGGAGGTCTTGATTTCCTCGGCGACCATGACGAACGGATCGCCCTGGGCCAACTCTCGAGCCAGAAAGGCTCCCTCGATCTCGTTGTGATCGGCTATGGCTATCGCCGCCAAACCGATCTCCCTCGCCGTGGCGATGATCGACTCCACCGTGCTCGCGCAATCGCCGGAGTAGTTCGAGTGTATGTGGAGATCGGCGTTGATCCAATCAGGACGCGCCGGGCCATCAGCCGCGTGCCGCAGGCGCCTGCGCGGCGGTTCCTTCCCGATGCCGCGCACGTGCAGAGAGTAGCTCGCCACCGGTTTCTTGGCCATGAGGCCCTGCCTACCGCTCGTGGCAGCCAGGGTCTCTTGGTAGATGTTTTCCAGTCGAGCGGCCACTGAAGCCATGCCGAACTGCACGGCATCGGACGCGCCGCGGGCTCCGGTCGCCCTCCCGGCGTCGTTCCCGGCCGCTCCGCCGCCTGTCTCCATCACGGATCCTATGGCCTCGGCCAGCGACCCCGACTCTGTCGGTGAGAACACCGCCGCCTTGCCACGAAGGCCGGACCCAACAGCCCACTCCACGTGATCCCGGACGGGCGGGAGGTCGGGACCCACGACCGGACACCCACACACGGTCGCCTCCGCCGCTGTGGTACACAACCACTCGCCCCCCAAAAACGGCAAAATGGCCACGGCGGCCGACTCGTAGAGAGGCACCAGCTCAGTGGGCGAGGTGAACTCGCGCAGGGTCAACTGCGAGCGCAGCTTCCGCGGAACGCTCCGCGGCACCCATTTCGCGGCCGACGCGCGATCGAAGGCGACGGTCACGTGATCGAGTTCGGGCGGGAACGAGGCCAACAGCGACCGGATGAGGGCCCTGTACGAACGCCGTCCGTCGCCGCGGTAGACATACAGGCCAAAGAGCTCGGGTACGCTCACGGGGGGCTCACCCCCGTTGGCGCGACTCTCGCCCGGCGCGACACTCGTGCCACACCAGACGCACTGATATTCCTCGGGATAGAGCTCATCCATCATCTCGCGGCCTGCCGGGAAGGTCACGACACGCGCGTCGAGCCGGTAGAAGAACCTTTCCAGGATCGGCTGTTCCAGCTCGTAGGCCGCCACGCCCACCGGGGTCAGATGAAAGGTGGCCACCACCGGACTGCGGGCTTCTCGCAGAGCGGTGAAGCTGAGAGATGGAGCAAGAGGCTCATGCACGTGCACCAAGTCGAAGCCCGCGTCGAGCATGAGCTTCTCCATGCGCGACGTCACGTCCACCGGAAGGCCGAGATTGGCCACCCCACCGTTCAGCCGGATGGGGAAACTCGAACCCATAGGGACGACGGGGATCCCCTCACCCGGATCGAGCGGGCCCACACCCGCGGCCGGCAGCAACAGGCGGTCGGCCGCGGCCCCCTGCCGATAGCTCTCGAGAAGTGTGATGACCCGGCCCCGGGAACGGTGGAACAACTGCCGTACCCGTTCCTCGTCGCGGAGATGGCCTGACGAGACCAGAAGAATGGGCAGATGCCCACGCGCCTTCAGCTCGCGGGCCAGATCGGCGACGTGCTGGTTGACGGCGCTGGGAACACTCCAGGAGAACGGCGTCACCAGAGCTATGTACAGATCCCTTGCCACGCGTGGTCCTCAAGATAGCGGGGCCCGGTCGGCTACGCCGACCGGGCCCCGGACTCGCATCCTTGTCTTACCCTACTCGCAAGCCGGTTCGCCGGTTATGAAGGCCTCGGTCTTACGCCGGGCCTCTTCATCGCTGTACTGGATGGGCGGGGACTTCATGAAGTACGACGCCGGATCGAACAGAGCACCGGAAATCCCCCGATCGAGGGCCAGCTTCGCGCAACGCACCGCGTCGATGACGATGCCCGCCGAGTTGGGTGAGTCGACCACCTCGAGCTTGAGCTCCACGTTCAGAGGTACGTCGCCGAACGTGCGGCCTTCCATGCGGATGTAGGCCCATTTGCGGTCGTCGAGCCACTCCACGTAGTCGGACGGCCCGATGTGGATGTTCTTGCTGCCGATATCGTAGTCGAGCTGCGAGGTGACCGAATTGGTCTTGGAGATCTTCTTGCTCTCCAAGCGCGA
>JAFGIH010000790.1 GCA_016929985.1 Thermoleophilia bacterium
CAGCAGCACCACTGCCAGCGCCGCGAAGACCACGGTGCGCGTGCGGATGGCCCTCATCCGGCCGAGGAAGCCCGCGTGGCCCGCGCCCCGGGCGGCTCCGTGCGCGCCTGCCGCGGCCGCCCGCGCCTCGATACTGGCCCAAACGCCGGCCGGATCCACCGGGCCCGCAAGGCGGCCCAGTCGTTCTCTCAGTTCTTGGTCTTCACTCATTGTCGGCCTCCTCCAGCGCTCGTCTGAGTGACTGGAGGGCACGGTGCAGGTGCCGGTCGACCGTGCCCTCCGAGATGTGCATGACCTCCGCCGTCTCCCGCGCGGTGAGACCACCCACGTAGTGCAGAGCGATGGCGGTGCGTTGCTTGAGCGGCAGGCTCCTCAGAACTCCCCATAGCTCCCTGTCGGCCGCCAGAGCCCCCTCGGGCGCCGGGCGCTCCTGCTGAAGACGCGCCAGTAGCGACGCCTGTCGCAAAAGAGAGCGTCGCTGATCGCGGATCCTGTTCACCGCGACCCTCCGGACCCACCCGGCCGGGTCTTCATACGCCGAGACCCGGTCCCATCGCGTTACAAGCCGGATGAAGGCCTCCTGAACGGCATCGGCCGCCGCTTCCCTCTCCCCGGCCACGATCGTGAGCGCCCTGACCAGACGCGCGTATTCGCATTCGAAGACATCCTCGGGGCACGCGTACCGGGGGCGCGCACCACCAGAGCTTGTGACATCGCCCATGGACCAGTCAGTCAAGCCGGCTACCCCCCTGTTGGCCGAGAACGTCGCGTCATCCGCGTGCACCATCGCGACTCTCCCATTGTCGCCGATTCTGGATAGACACGTTCGAGGGAGCAGAATCCTTGACACGGAACTGCGTCAGAGGAACGTTTGGGGAGCGCCCGGCACGCCTTCGCGGCCGATCGCGAAGGCAGGAACAGCCCGCCGAAAACAGTATTAGAAGGGGATACAGAATCGTGCGTCACACGAGCAGAAGGGGCGGAAGATGAGCAGGCGCTTCTCGAGGCGGGACATAGTCATTCTCATGGCAGTCGTCTTGTTGACGACCGCTGTTCTACTTGCCGGTGCGCTGCTGGTCATGCCCGGCTACCAACCCGCGGACGTCTTGGCGGCCACGGCTCCCCAGGTGGTCTCGGTTTCACCGGCCGACGGCGCCAAGGACTGCCCCATCGGTCAGACCTTCTCGGTGACCTTCGACCAGGACATAGACCCGGCGACGCTTTCCGACAAGACCCTCTACATCAACGTGGCGAGCGGTTTCCCGCTCCAAGCCACCGTCTCCTACGACTCCGCCACCAAGACCGCTACTCTCACTCCGAAGAGCAAGCTGGTGGCCGGCAGCACCTACTACGTGACCCTTACCGTCAACGTCAGGAGCACCGCAGGACTCAGTGCGCAGGGCGCGCCGCGGACTTGGAGCTTCCGCACGCTACCGGCTGTCGCTCCCCGAGTGGTAGCCAAGAGCCCGGTCGACGGCTCGGTCAACTGTCCCCTGAACCAGGTGATGACCATCACCTTCGACTCTCAGATGGATCCGGCCAAGTTCACAGAGCACTCCTATTACTTCGCCAAACGAGGTGGCGCCCCGCTCCCGTCCACCATCGCGTACGACCCCGCCACACTGACAGCCACGCTGACACCCAGCCAGCCTCTTGACGAGGCGTCCACGTACGACGTCAGCCTGATCGGCACCGCCACAGGGGTGAACGGGATGTTCGTGTACGGTGCACCGATCGTCTGGAGCTTCACCACCGTCCTGGCGCAGCCGCTCGCGGTTTTGTCCAAGACGCCTTCTGACGGCGCGCAGGAGCAGGCCCTCGACGTCACGGCCTCGGTCACGTTCGACAGCGATATCAACAAGACCACCATCACGGCCGACAGCTTCTTTGTCCAAAAGGTGGGTGGCGAACGGGTTGACACTCTTCTCACGGCCAACGAGCGGAGTGCGACGCTGACCCCGAAGAACGACCTGGAGCCCGAGACGACCTATCAGGTGACGCTCACTGCCGACATCAAGAATGCGAAGGGCCTCAGCATCACAGATGCGCCGATCGTCTGGACCTTCAAGACAAAGAAGGCCTCCTCACCCTTCAGCGACGTGTCCACGACGAATCCGTACTTCACTGCCATCTTCCACTTGTCCAAGCAGGGCGTCATCGGCGGCTTCACCGACGGTACGTTCCGAGCCGGGGCAGCCGTCATGAGGCAGCAGTACGCCAAGATGCTGGTCAAGACATTGGGGCTCACGGTCACCGGTACAGAGGTCTGCCCCTTCGGCGACGTCGAAGAGCAGTCGGGCACCGACCCCTTCTACCCGTCCAAATACGTGGCCGTATGTGCCGCCCATGGCATCATCCAGGGCAAGACCGCGAGGCTCTTCGCCCCCTACGACGATGTGACTCGTTTCCAAGCTATCACCATGGTAGTACGCGGCATCGACGACATCGACAGGGGCCTGCTGAAGACCCCTGACGCCACGTATGAGTCGAGCTGGAGCCCTGCCCTCAGTACAGTGCATGGGGAGAACGCCCGCCTTGCCGAGTTCAACGGGCTGCTTGAAGGGCTGCCTCTGGCACAACTCGACCCTCTGGGCGCCATGACGCGGGGCGAGATCGCCCAGCTCATGTGGAACCTGATGATGCTGTTAGGGTAGCTGGCCCAGGCGAGGCGAAGCGAACAGCTCGTTACAACCGGAGGCTTCTATGAACAAAGCCAGCTCGTTTGCGATCCTGGTGCTTGCACTTGTGCTCTCAATCGGTCTTGCGGCGTGTGGCGAGGGCGAAGGCGACACTACAACGACACTCGCCGGCGGCGGAGGCAGGGTGTTGACCCTCGACGAGTTGTCTGAATACAATGGCGCTGACGGCAAATCCGCCTACGTCGCCGTGGATGGTGTGGTCTACGATGTCACCGGGAGCCGGGTGTGGTCCGGCGGAGCGCACGCCGTGTGCGGTCTCGGTGCAGCCGCGGGTCAGGATCTATCTGAGGTGCTCACGAAGGCCCCTTCCAACATGAGGGCTCTCCTGGAAAAGATGCCCGTGGTGGGAGAATTGGCTCCCTAGAGGGATGTCGCGGTGACGAACAACGCCTTGGCGAGTCGCAGTCGGGCAGCCGCGCAACTCGGCGTGATGGCCCTCAGTCTCGGGGTGATTGCCATCCCCCCGTTGGCGGTGTGTCTATCGGGCAACACCTCGGCCGACGCCTTGTGGACCGCACTCCGTTTGGTGGCTCTGGAAGCCTTCTCGCTCATCTTCTGCAATATCGTCACGGGGGCGTTCCGACCTCTGCTCAATCGCGTCTTCAGAGGTCGCGCGGTGCAGAGTTGCCACACATTCACCGGGGCGACCGGCTTCGGCCTCGCGATAGCCCATGGGATCATGGTGGTCATATTCGGGATCTCCGGCTACCGTGTTGCTCCCCTGTGGATGGGGCCGGCAATCCTTGCCGTGCTGGCCGTGGTGATCGCGACTGCGATAGCTCGGCGAAGACTCCGACGAGCGTGGCGATGGATACACCGCCTGAACTACGTCATCTTCGCTGCGATCCTGGCACACGCGATGATGCTCGGAAATGACCTGATAGCGCAACCGCTGCTACGGGCCTGCCTCTGGGTGTACGCAACGGTGGTCGTGGTGGGGTTCGCCTATCGGCTGATCCTTCTGCTCGTGGCGCCCCGACGGCCCCTCCGCCCGGCATGAGAGGGGGCGCCGGCGTGCAACGCCAGCGCCCCCCGGCGTTTCGGTTCGCTGCAGACCCTAGTTCTGCGCGTTCAACTCCGCCAGGCGCCTCTCCACCTCGGCGTCGTCGGCAAGGTCGTCGAGGGTACCGAACTGAGCGTCGAGTGAGGACGCCGCCACCTCGGCCATACCTGCAGCCCTAGCCTCTTCCCGGCGGATCTTGTCCTCAAAGCGGCCAAGTTCGCTCGTCGGGTCGTTGATGTTGATGCTCTTCAGCGCATCCTGCACCTTCATCTGGGCTTCAGCTACCTTCGCCCGCCCCACCAGCTCATCACGCTTGGTGCGCAGTTCCTCGAGCTTGACGTGCATACCGGAGAGCCCGCTCTTCAGCTTAGTGACCACTTCGGTCTGCTGGGCGATGGGTGCAGCAAGGTCGTCGATCTGCTCCTCGAAAGTGATCTGACGTTTGAGCGCGACCCTGGCCAGGTTCTCGAATCGATCGGCCTCGACCGCGTTAGCAGGCCGTAGCTCCTTGGCCTTGCCTGCGGCCGCGGCAGCCTTGGCACCCCAGTCTGCAGCGGTCTTCTGCGCCTCCCGTGCATCCTCTTCCATCATGCGCAGGTTGCCGATGGTCTGCGCCACCGCTTCCTCCGCCTCGGAGATGTTGTTGATGTAGTCGCGGATCATCTGATCCAGCATCTTCTCGGGATCTTCCGCCGCGTCGAGAAGCGCGTTGATGTTGGCGCGCGCCATTTGCGCGATCCGCCCCAATATGGACTGCTGTGCCATGTGAGCTCCTTCCCGTTACCTTGCTCTTGCTATCTAGAAGCGCCCGCCGCCACCACGGCGCATACGGGTGCTCGTGCCACCGAACGAGGGCGGCGCGAATCCTCCGCCGCCGCGCCTCCCACCGCTGGGGCCACCGCTCCAGCCGCTCCCGAAGATGCTTCCCCCTCTCCTGCTGCTGGAACCGCCGCCCAGCGCGCTCGTCAGGATTCCGCCGAGGATGGCGCCGATGACGGCCGAACCCATGTCGGTGCCGGGCGCGCCGGGCATGCCGGGGATCCCCACTGTCGTCGCACGTTGAGTCTCGCTCTCAGCCTGGTTCAGCGCCCGGCTCGCGAGCTCGTGCGCGTTCGCCGCCCACCTGGTAGCGCCCACGGGGTCCGCGGCGCCGAGTGCCAGGGCCTGATCGAGCGCACCCTGCGCCTCGGCCAAGAGTTCACGGGGCTGCGCCCCGACAGCGCCACGGTGAGTGGTGATGTAGTCGGCGGCCGCTGAGACCTGGGCCCGCGCCGCGATGAGCGTCCGGTCGAGCGCCACTGCCGCCTTCGCCCGCTGGGTCCGTTCGTCACGCACCTGCTGCAACGCCGACTCCAAGGCAGTATCGGCCTCTTCGAGGTGCCGCAGGGCGGTCAGGGGGTCACGGCCGCCCTCGGGAGAAGCCGCCCCGGACGCGGCGGCCACTGCCGCCTGCGCTGTCGCGACCAAAGGCCCGAGCTGCGCCGCGGCGGCGCCCAAAGAGCCTGCCTTACCCGCCGCCTGCGCTTCGGCGATGTCGCGCTGCGTCTCGACGATGGCCGCGTCGATACGCCCTTGCGCCTCGGCCAGGTCTTTGCCTATCCGGCCGACTGCGTCGAGAAAGGCCTGCGCCTGGCCGGCCGCTTCCTGCGCGGCGAGCGCGGTGACGGCAGCCTCGCCCAAGCGCTTCGCAGCCACGTCTTCGAGGCCGGCCTTCATCTGCTCACGCACGAACATCAGACGCGAAGCGGCCTCATCCGGATTCGCGGCCACCGACGTCAGCGCCTTCGGAGAGTACACGGCAGCCAGCGCCGTCAGTTCCTCCCGCACGCTGGGGATCCGAGCCTCCAATGCCGTCACCTGCTGCTCCAGGGCCGCCAGTACCTGCGGCGCCTGCTTCTCGAGGTCGCGCAGCTTGTCGAAGTGCTTCACTTGGGCGTCGAGCACGGCGTTGGCCGCACCAGTATGCTGCAGGATGGCCGTCAGAAGCAGCCGTTGCGTCTGCCCGTCGGCGTTCTCGTCCAACTGTCGGTGCAGCTTGAAAGCTTCGTCAAGCTCGCGGTGCGCCCCTTCCAACGCCTTCTCGAAGGGCGCCGCCTCGGCCTCGCCGAACTCCGCGATCGCGAAGCCCACTTCTTCGGTGCTGGTCTTGATGGCGTCGTCTGTCTGCACCAACTGGGAGCCGACCCTTTGTCGCAGCTCCTGCAGGGTCATCGCGCGCTCGGCTTTCCCCCCGGCAGGGATCCCCTTGGCGCCCGTGCCCTTGCGCGAGTTCCACAGCCGGGCCCAGATGATCACTCCTACGATGGCCAGCACTACGAGCGCGACCACGACACCCCAGGGGAAACCTCCGTCCTCGCCCACCTCTCCGCTCCCTCCACTCTGTGACCCGCCTGCTCCGCCGGCCGCGGTGGTCGCGGGGGCGCTGGTCGTGACGGTAGTTACAACGACAGGAGATAGAGCCTCGGAGATGCCGACGGCTGCCCCGACTGCTGCTCCTGCCCAGTCGTTGTCGCGCAGGGCCGGCTCCACCGACCGCGACATCACCTCGTCCAACTCATCATCGTTCAGTGGGAAGTCCTCGTCGACGACGTAGTAGTAGCTGCGATCTTCGACGGCGACGGCCAGCAGAGCGTCGTTCAGGCCCAGATCGCTCAGGTCGGCCGTCTGCAGCGCCCATTCCTCAGAATCCAGGCCGGAGAACGTGTCGACGTACACCACCCACAGGTCCACCCGCTCGGACTCGCGCAGTTCGTCCAGGGCGGTCTGGACTTCGGCCTGCCGGCCACCCAGCGCGCCAGAGCGGTCTTCTATCTGTGTGTCGAGCCGGAAGGGATCCTCCGCAAGGGCCGAGCCCGCGGGCAGCAGAAGAACGGCCATCAACACGAAGGTCGCGACCAGCGCGGCCGTAGCGGCCACAGGGATGCAACGGGGCTTCGGGCGCCTTTCCCCTGACCGCGGCGCCGATGTCAAGAGATGTCTCCTCACGCCCGGTTCGACGCCAACGCCAGCCCGCCGGCCGCCAACAGCATCGCCCCGGGGATGAGCCAGGTCTGCCCTAAGACGAACCCCACGATGCCGCAGAACAGCAGCAGGAAGGCGGCTACCCCACGCGAACGGGGAGCCAGAACGCCACCGATGATGCCAAGCACGCCGAGCACCAACCCGATCACGAGACCCACCTCGGGCTCCCCCAAGTTGGTGCCGTACATCGACCAGTTGATGTCGTTGGGGAACCGGTAGGTCAGATACGGCGCCAACCCTCCCCAGATGACACCCAGGATGCCGCCGCCGATCCCCAGGCCGTATGCAGCGAGCGATCCGCGTCCCGCTCCCGGCCCGGCCAGAGCCTGAGGGGGTGGACCGTACCCGGCCTGACGTGGCGGCATCGCCGCGTCGGCGCCGCAATGCGGACAGAACCGCGTTCCGTCCGCCATCTGCCCCCCACATGATCTGCAGATAGCCATGGTCCCTCCACCTTGGTGTCGCTCCAGATGCACAACGTGCTGCACCTCCACTCTATTACCATTCGGGGTCTACTTCCACACATGCCGACCGGCGCGCGGTCCTGTGGCACAATGACGCTAACGCGAACGGAACTATGGGAGATGAAGTGAAGAAATCGCGCTCTCTGAACGAAACGCACCCCGCGAACGAACCAGGTGCCGTGGGTGTTAAGACGGCAGCCATCCATGCAGGCACCCCCGCCAACGCGGTGACCGGCGCGGCGGCTCCCGATATCGTCATGTCGACGACCTTCGTCATCGATCCGAGCATCGCTTTCTCGGCGGATGAGATGACCGAAGAGACCCCCTTCGTCTACACGCGCTGGGGTAATCCCACCGTGGCTCAGCTCGAGCGCAAGCTCGCGGTGCTCGAAGGCGCCGAGG